>JBCKTZ010000012.1:0-30998 GCA_038925245.1 Gallionellaceae bacterium | reverse complement strand
GTTTGATATTGGCTTCACGCATCAAACGACGTACTTTATAGCGACCGATAACGATATGGCGTGCTCGCAATTCCGTTACCAAGCGACGACTGCCATAACTGCGGTCACTGGCTGCAAATGCCGCTTTGAGGTGCACACTGGTCGCGCATATTGCCGTCGACTTCGAGCGCATCCTGGAGGCGTAATAACCAGATCGACTTACGTTCAATACATGACAGGCTTGTGTAACGCTAGCCTTCAGTTGCCACTGATCAACTAATGCGTAGATCATTTCAGTTCGCGGGCAAAGAAGGCTGACGCTTTTTTTAAGAGGTCGTTGTCCGAGCGTAGTTGACGATTTTCTTGTTCAAGCTGCCGGATGCGCTGTTGTTCGGCTGTAATGGGCCGGCCGATCCCAGGGTGTCCAAGTTGCTCAGCACGGTATTGATCCACCCAGCGGCGTACGGCTGACTGTCCAATATTCATATCTTTTGTGACTTGCGTTACGCCCAATCCCTGATCAACTATCATGCGGGCAACTTCCAGTTTGAAATCAGTTGTGTAACTTTTACGTTCTCTAATCATGGTATTTCCTCTCAGTAGGTGAATAATGCTCCTATTGAGGCGTCCATTCACATTAAACCACTACACGTACTATTACGCTGCGCTGCCACTGTTCTACCCCCATCCTAACCTTTCCCCTGCAAGGGGGAAGGTATATTGTGTTTTATGGCACTATTAAATTGCAAATTGAATATTAAGGGGCATTTTTGTCGCCACTTGTGTTTATTCTGGTGAATTATATCTTGAAAACGCGCTTTCTTTACGCTGCGTTCTGGCTGCTACTTATTTCCATAATGCTTTGCCGTCAGACCCCTTGATTTCATTTCTCCATGCTGCGCGTACTAGTTTCTGTACTGAATCAGGCATGGGAACATAGTGCAGGTCGGCAGCCATGCCATTGCCGTTGCTGTAAGCCCAGTCAAAGAAGCTCAGCACGGCCTTTGCTGATTCGGGTTTGTCCTGTACTTTGTGCATCAGGATGAAAGTTGCGCCGGTGATGGGCCAGCTTGCTTTGCCCGGTTCATCGGTCAATATCTCATAGAAGCCCGGGGCATTTTTCCAGTCAGCACCAGCAGCAGCTGCTTTAAAGCTGGCATCATCAGGCTTGACGAACTGACCTTCGCGGTTTTTCAGTTGAACGGCATTCATTTTGTTTTGCAGGGCGTAGGCATATTCAACATAGCCGATGGAATTCTTCAGGCGTTGCACGTAGGAAGCAACGCCTTCATTGCCTTTGCCGCCTATGCCAACTTTCCATTGCACTGCAGTGCCTTCGCCGATAGCAGATTTCCAATCATTGCTGACTTTGGAAAGATAGTTGGTGAAAATGAAAGTTGTACCCGAGCCGTCGGAGCGGCGCACAACCGTAATCGCGTCATCTGACAGCTTTACGCCCGCGTTCAAGGCCACAATAGCCGGGTCATTCCACTTGGTGACTTTACCCAGAAAAATATTTGCCAAAACTATTCCATCCAGCTTGAGTTGGCCGGGTTCAACACCGTTTACGTTAATGACGGGAACAACGCCACCCATTACAGCAGGGAATTGCATCAGACCGTGTTTGTCAAGTTCTTCGGGCTTGAGTGGCATGTCAGAAGCGCCAAAATCAACGGTCTTCGCGATGATTTGCTTGATGCCGCCACCGGAACCGATAGATTGATAGTTTGCTGCGATGCCAGATTTGGCTTTGTATGCTTCCGCCCACTTGGCATAAAGCGGGTATGGGAAGGTTGCACCAGCCCCAGTTATGTTTGTCGCCAATGCAGATCCGGCAGCCATAAGCGCTGTCGCCAGGCCCAAGCTTGTTATAAAGGTATTTAATTTGGTCATGATCACTCCAGAAAGTTGATTGTGTGCCAGGGACTGCATGCATTAAGCCAGCGAGACGCATCATACTAAATATTTATTACAATATTATTACACAGGCCCCTTGATTTGATGTGCTGCGTTTTGCAGTAATCATATTGGGCGCTAATGATAGTAAGTTCTTGTTAGGCTTGCAATACCATGTCAGATGAGTGGTCGCGGACAACGGCAAGATTGACCAATGATGGTTTCATCGGTAGGATGGCCGACTTTCATGGCTGCAATAGGGGTGAGATCAAATGCGTCGTAAATTAGTCATCGGTAATTGGAAAATGTTTGGCCGCCTTGCGCGCAACCAGGCCCTGCTTGAGGGTGTATTGGCTGGCGTGGGTGATTTGAACAACACTGATTGTGCTGTTTGCGTGCCTTATCCTTACTTGGCGCAGGCTCAGTCACTGTTGCAGGGTAGTAATGTTGCCTGGGGTGCGCAGAATTTAAGCCATCACGACGAAGGTGCGTACACCGGCGAAGTGGCCGGCGGCATGTTGGCAGAATTTGGCTGCAGATACGTGCTCATCGGTCATTCGGAGCGGCGTGGCTTGTATCATGAAAGTGATGAAACAGTTGCAATGAAGTTTGATGCAGCCCTTAAATCTGGTCTCAAGCCTGTGTTATGTGTTGGTGAAACATTGGATGAGCGCGAAGCCGGCATTACTGAAGAGGTGGTGGCGCGCCAGCTGGATGCAATTCTGAATCGCGCGGGTGTAAAAGCTTTGGAAAAAGCAGTGGTGGCCTATGAGCCGGTGTGGGCGATTGGTACCGGGAAAACGGCATCGCCGGACCAGGCTCAGGCGGTGCATGCCTTTATCCGTCAACGAGTTGCGAAACTGGATGGTCAGGTGGCGCAAGGCTTGTGTATACTTTACGGTGGCAGCGTGAAAGCGGCCAATGCCCCGGAACTGTTTGCCAAGGCAGATATCGATGGTGGATTGATCGGCGGCGCATCGCTGGTTGCGGAAGATTTTGTGGCAATTTGCCGCGCGGGTAATTAAACGGTTTTATTGGAGTAGTCAGTGGAAACATTTGTTTGGTTTGTGCATGTCATCGCCGCTGTGGCGCTGGTCATTCTGGTACTTGTGCAGCATGGCAAGGGTGCTGATATGGGAGCTGCATTTGGCACGGGGTCAGCGGGAAGTGTGTTTGGTTCCAGCGGTTCGGCTAATTTCTTGAGCCGCAGTACAGCTGTTGCTGCGACGATATTCTTTATCACCAGCTTAAGTCTGACTTATATGTATGCACAACCTGTGCAAAGCACGGGCGTGATGGATAAGATAGATATAAGCAAAACAGTGCCGGAAGTTGCTCCTGTTGTAAGCGATAGTGATGCAAGCGGTGCAAGGTCTGAAATAAGTGGATCAAAGTCTAAAGACATTCCAAAGTAACAAAAAATGCGGAGTTGGCGGAATTGGTAGACGCGCAGCCTTGAGGTGGCTGTGTCCGTAAGGACGTGAGGGTTCGAGTCCCTTGCCCCGCACCAAATATATAGCCAAAGTTTTCTAGGCTTTGGTTAAATAAAAAAACTAGATTGATCTGCATCAGGTGATGCAGACTCAGGGAGGAAATTCAGATGTTGGAAAACTATTTTCCAGTGCTGTTGTTTATCATAGTGGCTCTGGCCATAGGCGTGATTCCATTGGTATTGGGCAGGGTTCTTGCGCCCCATCGTCCTGATGCGGCCAAACTTTCTCCCTACGAGTGCGGCTTTGAAGCCTTTGAAGACGCGCGCATGAAATTTGATGTGCGTTATTATCTCGTGGCTATTCTGTTTATCCTGTTTGATCTGGAAATAGCCTTCCTGTTTCCGTGGGCAATTGTGCTTACGGAAATTGGCATGTTCGGCTTTGTCTCCATGATGATATTTTTAGCTATTCTGACGGTCGGATTTATTTACGAGTGGAAGAAGGGAGCCTTGGAATGGGAATAGAAGGCGTTCTTGATAAGGGGTTTGTAACCACCTCGCTGGACACTGTTATCAACTATACCCGCACAGGTTCCCTGTGGCCGATGACTTTTGGCCTTGCCTGCTGTGCGGTGGAGATGATGCACGCAGCGGCTTCACGTTACGATATCGCGCGTTTCGGTGCAGAAGTTTTTAGGCCTAGCCCGCGCCAGTCCGACTTGATGATAGTGGCCGGCACCTTGTGCAACAAGATGGCGCCCGCCTTGCGTAAAGTCTACGACCAGATGGCAGAGCCCCGTTATGTTATTTCCATGGGTTCATGTGCTAATGGCGGCGGTTATTATCATTATTCCTATTCGGTCGTGCGCGGTTGTGATCGCATCGTGCCTGTGGATGTGTATGTGCCGGGATGTCCACCAACTGCGGAGGCCCTGCTTTACGGCTTGATCCAGTTGCAAAACAAAATCAAACGAACTAATACCATCGCCCGCTAGGACTGAACATATGGCAACTGATTTGAATCTTTTGGGTAGTGAGCTGCAGGAAGCTTTGGGTGCGCGGATAGTCAGCCTGGAAAACAAGTTGGACGAATTGACTTTGGTGGTAAAGGCCGCTGATATGCAGGCGGTGCTAATCAATTTGCGTGATGATTCCCGCTTCGCTTTCGAGCAGCTGATCGACCTTTGTGGTGTTGACTACTCAAGCTATGGCAGCGCCATTAACGAGGGCGGCGCTTACTTAAGTGATGACGCTTCTGCGCCCTGTGCTGCACGTCCATTCCGCTTTGCTGCTGTATATCACCTTCTGTCGGTAACGAACAACGTAAGACTGCGCGTTCGCGTATTCGCCGAGGATGACACATTGCCGATGCTGCCATCTGTCATTGATATATGGCCTGCTGCGAATTGGTACGAACGCGAAGCCTTCGACCTGTATGGCATTGTCTTTACCGGCCATCCTGATTTGCGTCGTTTGTTGACGGATTACGGTTTTATCGGCAATCCCTTCCGTAAAGATTTCCCCCTTTCTGGTCATGTTGAAATGCGCTACGACGCAGAGCAAAAGCGCGTGATCTACCAGCCGGTGAGCATCGAGCCGCGCGAGGTAACCCCGCGTATTGTGCGTGAAGAAAATTATGGCGGGATTAAATAATCATGGCTGAGATCAAAAATTACACCATGAACTTTGGCCCGCAGCATCCAGCGGCACACGGCGTGCTGCGTCTGGTGCTAGAGTTGGACGGCGAAGTCATTCAACGTGCCGATCCGCATATCGGCCTGCTGCATCGTGCCACTGAAAAACTGGCCGAACACAAGACTTTCCTGCAGTCTGTTCCCTACATGGATAGACTCGATTACGTCTCCATGATGTGCAATGAGCATGCTTATGTGATGGCGATCGAGAAACTGATCGGTATCGAAGTGCCGGTCAGGGCGGAATATATTCGTGTGATGTTTGATGAGATTACCCGGCTGCTGAATCACCTGATGTGGCTGGGTGCGCACGGTCTGGATCTGGGTGCGCAGACGATGCTGTTCTACACCTTCCGCGAGCGCGAATCTTTAATGGATGCCTATGAGGCGGTCTCCGGTGCGCGTATGCATGCCGCCTATTATCGTCCGGGCGGCGTATATCGTGACTTGCCGGATAGCATGCCGCAGTATCAGGCTTCCAAAATACACAATGCCAAAGCCGTTCAGCGCATGAATGAGAACCGTCAAGGTTCCTTGCTGGATTATCTGGAAGATTTTACCAGCACCTTCCCCAAGCATGTAGATGAATACGAAACTCTGCTGACCGACAACCGTATCTGGAAACAGCGTACTGTGGGGATTGGTGTTGTGACCCCTGAACGTGCCAAGGCGCTGGGCATGACCGGCCCCATGTTGCGTGGTTCAGGCGTAGTGTGGGATCTGCGCAAGCATCAGCCTTATTCGGTATATGACAAGCTGGATTTTGATATTCCGGTGGGCGTAGAAGGCGATTGTTACGACCGCTACCTGGTGCGCATAGAAGAAATGCGCCAGTCCAACAGTATTATCAAACAGTGTATAACTTGGTTGCGTGCCAATCCCGGTTCAGTGATGAGCGAGAATCACAAAGTATCTCCACCCTCCCGTGCAGGCATGAAGGAGAATATGGAAGAGCTGATTCACCACTTCAAGCTGTTTACTGAAGGCATGCATGTCCCGCCAGGCGAGGCATACGCAGCGGTTGAACATCCCAAGGGCGAATTTGGTATTTATATTATTTCGGATGGGGCGAACAAACCCTATCGTTTGAAAATTCGTGCTCCGGGTTATCCTCATTTGGCAGCACTCGACGAGATGGCGCGCGGACATATGCTGGCTGACGTGGTAGCCATCATTGGCACACAAGATATAGTTTTTGGAGAGATAGACCGCTAATGTTATCCGATCAAATTCAAAACAGAATGATCCGCGAGTTGGCTAAATATCCGGCGGACCAAAAACAATCTGCGGTGATGGCCGCCTTGCGTTTTGTGCAGGAAGAAAAGGGCTGGATTGCCACTGAGGATATGGCTGATGTAGCTGGCTATCTCGGCATGCCGCAAATGGTTGTATATGAAGTGGCGACTTTCTACCATATGTATAACTTGAAACCCATGGGCAAACACATGCTGACGGTGTGCACCAATCTGCCCTGTATGTTGGGCGGCTCCGCCGAGACGGTTGCACACCTCACGAAGCGCTTGGGCATCGGTTTTGGTGAAGTAACAGCGGATGGAAAATTCAGCATGCGTGAAGGCGAATGCATGGGTGCCTGTGTAGATGCGCCGATGTTCACCATCAATAACAATAAATTATGCGGGCGCCTGACCAGCGAAAAAATTGATCAAATTCTTGCGGAGCTTGGCCAAAAATGAATGCAGCTGCAATGAACGCACCTATTCTTCTCAACACCTCGCACTTTGATCAGCCGTGGACGCTGGAAAATTATCTCAAGGTCGGCGGTTATCAGGCACTGCGCAAGGTCATAGAAAGCAAAATGACGCCGGATGAAATTATTGCCGAAGTGAAAGCATCGGGCTTGCGCGGTCGTGGTGGTGCAGGCTTCCCCACCGGGCTAAAGTGGAGCTTCATGCCGAAGAACTACGAGGGTGACAAATACCTGGTATGCAATTCCGATGAAGGCGAACCTGGCACCTGCAAGGATAGGGACATCCTGCGCTTCAATCCGCACAGTCTGATTGAGGGCATGGCTATTGCCGCTTACACGATGAAAGTGAAAGTCGGTTACAACTACGTGCACGGCGAAATCTATGAGGCTTATGAGCGCATGGAAGCAGCCTGTGATGAAGCGCGCGCAGCTGGGTATCTGGGCAATAATATTCTGGGCTCTGGTTTTGTCTTCGATTTGCATAACCACCTGGGTTACGGCGCTTATATCTGCGGTGAAGAAACCGCACTGCTGGAGTCGCTGGAAGGTAAAAAAGGCCAGCCGCGTTTCAAGCCGCCATTCCCCGCTAGCTTTGGCCTGTACGGTAAGCCGACTACTATCAACAACACCGAAACCTTTTCCAGTATCCCCTACATCATTATGCAGGGTGGCAAAAATTTTGCCGATCTGGGCGTGCAGAACAGTGGTGGAGTGAAACTTTTTTCCGTTTCTGGTCATGTCAATAATCCTGGCAACTTTGAAGTGCCGCTGGGTACGCCTTTCAAAAAACTACTGGAAATGGCAGGCGGGGTGCGCGGCGGGCGCAAGCTGAAAGCAGTGATTCCTGGCGGATCCTCGATGCCGGTATTGCCTGGCGAGATCATGATGGATTTGAATATGGATTTTGATTCCATCGCCAAGGCGGGTTCCTATCTGGGCACCGGCGCGGTAATCGTGATGGATGAAACTACCTGCATGGTGCGTGCGCTGGAACGTTTGTCGTATTTCTATTTTGAAGAATCCTGCGGTCAATGCACCCCGTGTCGCGAAGGCACCGGTTGGTTGTATCGCATCGTGCATCGCATCGAAAAAGGTGAAGGTCGTCCGGAAGATCTTGATCTGCTGTTAAGCCTGTGCGAGAACATCGCGGGGCGCACCATTTGCGCGCTGGGCGATGCCGCAGCGTGGCCGGTGCAGGGCTTCCTCAAACATTATCGTAGCGAATTTGAATATCACATCGAGCACAAACGCTGCTTGGTGCAAGGCTAACGGGCAGAGACAAGATGATCAACATTGAAATCGACGGCAAGCACATCGAGGTCGAAAATGGCCGTAGCGTGATCGAAGCGGCCCATCAGGCGGGAATTTATATTCCGCATTTTTGCTATCACAAAAAATTATCCATTGCGGCCAACTGCCGCATGTGTCTGGTGCAGGTAGAGAAGGCACCCAAGCCTTTGCCTGCCTGTGCTACGCCCGTAACTGAAGGCATGAAGGTGTTTACTGCTTCGGAACAAGCAGTAAAGGCACAAAAAGGCGTGATGGAATTTCTGCTGATTAATCACCCGCTGGATTGCCCGATATGTGACCAGGGTGGCGAATGCGAATTGCAGGATCTAGCAGTGGGATACGGCGGTAGCGCATCGCGTTATCAAGAAGAAAAACGCGTGGTATTAGCCAAGGATATTGGGCCGCTGGTTTCTGCTGAGGAGATGAGTCGTTGCATCAACTGCACCCGCTGCGTGCGCTTCGGCATTGAAATTGGCGGCGAAATGGAGTTGGGTCAGGCCTTCCGTGGCGAGCATGCTGAGATCATGAGTTTTGTTTCGGGCACAGTGAATTCTGAGCTGTCCGGCAACATGATAGATCTTTGTCCCGTTGGCGCGTTGACTAGCAAGCCATTCCGCTACAAGGCGCGCACTTGGGAATTGTCACGGCGCAAGTCGGTGAGCCCGCACGATAGTCTAGGTTCAAATCTGGCGGTGCAGGTAAAAAATAATCGCGTAATGCGCGTGTTGCCGCTTGAAAACGAAGCAATCAACGAGTGCTGGATATCGGATAAAGATCGTTTTAGTTATGAGGGTTTGAATTCCCCTGAGCGTTTGACCAAGCCCATGCTAAAGCAGGGTGGCAAATGGCAGGAAGTGGAATGGCAAGTCGCGCTGGAATACGTGGCGAATGGCTTGCGCGAGATAGCCAAGGAAAACGGTGCTGCTTATATAGGCGCGCTGGTTACACCCAACTCCACACTGGAAGAAATGTATCTGCTGCAAAAACTGCTGCGCGGTCTGGGCTGCGAAAACGTTGATTTCCGTTTGCGTCAGGCAGACTTTAGCGCCGATGGTAAACAGCAAGGCGCGGCATGGTTAGGTATGTCAGTGGCCGAACTCAACCAGGCTGATCGCTTCTTGTTGGTGGGTAGTTTCCTGCGCAAGGATCATCCGCTGCTGGCGTCACGTATTCGTTACGCAGTCAAACGCGGTGCTCAGGCAAATATAGTGCACAGCGCGGATGACGACCTGTTGATGAAGATTGCCAACAAGGCGATAGTTACACCGTCGGAGATGGTGGCATCCCTGGCACAAATATTACAGGCACTTGCACTAGAGAAAAAAACCACAGTTGATGCAAGCGTGCAAGCACTGGTGCAAGGTGTAGCAGCTACTGCAACGGCGCAGGCGATGGCGAAAAGTCTGGCAAGCGGTGAACGTACCGTCATTCTGCTGGGCAACTTCGCGCAACAGCATCCGCAGGCTGTGCAATTGCAACTGCTGGCTCAGAACATTGCCCAGTTGAGTAATGCTAGATTTGGTTTCCTCGGCGAGGCCGCAAACAGTGTGGGCGGATACCTGGCGCAAGCGATGCCAACGTCTGACGGCATGAATGCAACTGCAATGTTGGAATCACCGCGCAAAGCCTATCTGCTATTGAATGTGGAACCAGAATTGGATACGCAAAACAGTCAGCAAGCACTGGCAGCGATGCAGGCAGCCGATATGGTGGTTGCGTTGTCGGCTTACAAACACCATGCAACAGAATATGCCGACGTGATGCTGCCAATAGCGCCCTTCACCGAAACCTCAGGTACTTTTGTGAATACGGAAGGTCACGTGCAAAGCTTCAAAGGTGCAGTCAAGCCCTTGGGCGAAGCACGTCCGGCATGGAAAGTATTGCGCGTACTGGGTAATCTGCTGAACATAACTGGCTTTGACTACGACAACAGCGAGACAGTGCGTGATGAAGCATTGGCTGGTGGTGATGTTGCCGCCAAGTTGAACAATGCGTTGCATGATATTGTTGCGCAACCGGCAGATACAGTCAGCGGTTTGCAGCGTGTTGCAGACGTGCCCATTTACGCGACGGATTCCATCGTGCGTCGTTCTACTCCGTTACAGGCCACCCACGATGCCTTGCCACCTCGTGCACTCATGCACAGTGAAGAAATGAAAAAACTCGGCTTTCAGACTGGTGAGCGCGTCAAGGTTACAGTCGGGCAGGGTAGTGTTGAATTGGCTGTGGATACAGATGACAAATTACCGATGGGCGTGGTGCGTGTAGCTGCTGCTCATGCAAGTACAGCCGGGCTAGGTGCCATGTTTGGCGCAATTACAGTGGAGCGCGCATAAATGGAAGCTCAGGTACTGCAACTCTTTCAATGGTTTTGGGATCAGTTTGGCCTGTGGAATGTCATATGGCCGATTGTTGAGCCAGTTTGGCCGTTGATCTGGACGCTAGCCAAGATTATGGCCATCGTTGCGCCGCTGATGATAGGTGTGGCTTACCTCACCTATGCCGAGCGCAAGATACTCGCCTATATGCAAGTGCGGGTCGGGCCAAACCGCGTCGGCCCCTACGGCTTGCTGCAACCGATAGTTGACGGTATCAAGCTGGTGTTTAAAGAGCTTATTGTTCCGATACGCGCAAATAAATTCCTGTTCGCCCTTGCACCAGTAATAGTTTTTGCGACCGCTTTGGCCGCCTGGGCGGTGGTGCCATTTTCGGATGGGTTGGTGCTTGCGAACATCAATGCGGGTTTGTTGTTCATCCTAGCGATGACTTCAATCGGCGTATATGGCGTGATCATTGCCGGCTGGGCCTCCAACTCCAAGTACGCATTTCTGGGTGCGATGCGTTCAGCCGCGCAAATGGTGTCCTACGAATTACCGATGGGATTTGCGCTGGTGTGCGTGCTGCTGGCTGCACAGAGCATGAATCTGACCGACATCGTGCTCGGCCAGCAAAGTAATGTCGGCCTGTTCGGATGGTATTTCGTGCCACTGTTCCCGATGTTTATTGTCTACCTGATTTCCGGCGTGGCGGAAACAAACCGCGCGCCCTTTGATATGGCCGAAGGCGAGTCGGAAATTGTGGCGGGCTTCCATGTGGAATATTCAGGCATGGGCTTTGCGCTGTTCTTCCTCGGCGAATACGCCAACATGATTTTGATTGCAGCCCTGACAGCACTATTCTTCCTCGGCGGCTGGTTGAATCCATTTCATGGCTGGGCAGTCTTGGGCGCGCTGACTGACTGGGTACCGGGCATCGTGTGGTTGCTGGGGAAAATGTGCTTCATCCTGTTCCTGTTCCTGTGGTTCCGTGCAACCTTCCCGCGCTATCGTTATGACCAAGTGATGCGTTTGGGCTGGAAAGTGCTGATTCCACTCACGCTGGTTTGGGTCGTGGTAGTGGCCGCTTGGATGCAAACGCCGTATTGGCTGTGGTCGCCCGTACAAGGTTAAAAAAAATGGAAAAAATTACACATTTCATCAAGTCTTTCCTGCTGTGGGAGCTGCTCAAGGGCATGGCCCTGACAGGTCGCTATATGTTTGCGCGCAATATTACGGTGCACTTCCCCGAGGAAAAAACCCCACAGAGCTTCCGTTTTCGTGGCTTGCATGCGCAGCGCAGATACGCCAATGGCGAAGAGCGCTGCATAGGCTGCAAGCTATGCGAAACGGTATGCCCAGCCTTGGCTATCCATATTGAAACTGAAGAACGGGATGACGGCACCCGTCGTACTACACGTTACGACATTGATCTGATGAAGTGCATTTTCTGCGGCTTCTGCGAAGAAGCCTGCCCGGTGGATGCCATCGTGGAAACACGCATACTGGAATATCACGGCGAAAAGCGCGGCGATCTGTATTACACCAAAGAGATGTTATTGGCGGTGGGCGACAAATACGAAGCGCAAATCGCCAAGGATCGCGCTGCGGATGCGCCATACAGATAACAACGAAAGCATCGTTAAGGAAATCAATAAATGGTTATGAATCTGGAAACACTGATATTTTACCTGTTGTCCGTGATGACGGTGTTTGCGGCTGTGCGCGTGATCACAGCGCGCAATCCTGTGCATGCGGCATTGTTTTTGGTGCTGGCATTTTTCAGCACTGCCGGTATCTGGTTGCTGCTTGAAGCCGAGTTTCTCGCGCTCACCCTGGTCTTGGTCTATGTGGGTGCGGTGATGGTGTTGTTCCTGTTTGTGGTAATGATGCTGGATATAAATCTGGAGCGTTTGCGCGTAGGTTTCTGGCGCTGGTTCCCGTTTGCAGCAGTGCTGGCGGTCATACTGCTGGTTGAAATGGTGATGGTGCTGGGTTCGGCGCAAACCGCAGGTACTGGTGCTCAAGTTGCGAAACATGCCGCGGATTACAGTAATACCAAAGAGCTAGGCCGGCTGATCTATACCGATTACGTTTACGCATTTGAGTTGGCCGCAGTGCTGTTGCTGGTGGCGATAATCGCGGCAATCGCGCTGACCTTACGCCATCGCCCAGGAACAAAATCGCAGAATCAGTCACAGCAGATTCAGGTCAAGCGCAGCGACCGTGTAAGACTGGTAAAGGTAGCGTCGGTGCCCAAAAACGACATTGCCGAAAAATGAGCAAAACACTGATGATAAGCAAAATATATAAGGGATTGCAGCCATGTGGTTGAACTTGAGTTTGTCGCATTTTCTGGTGCTGGGTGCGCTGTTGTTTGCCATCGGTATCGTAGGCATTTTTCTGAATCGCAAAAATTTGATTGTATTGCTGATGTCGATCGAGCTGATGTTGTTGGCAGTGAATACCAATTTCATCGCCTTCTCGCATTATCTGAATGACATCTCCGGGCAAATTATCGTGTTCTTCATTCTTACCGTGGCTGCGGCTGAAGCGGCGATAGGACTGGCGATTCTGATCGTGTTATTCCGTAACCTGCGCACGATCAATGTTGACGATCTCGGCAGTCTAAAAGGTTAAGGGTACACGATGAATAATATGCAAAATCTGTATCTGCTGGTTCCACTGGCCCCCTTGCTGGGCGCAATTGTTGCTGGCCTGTTTGGCAAAGTAATTGGGCGTACTTGGACACATCGTTTTACCATTCTGATGGTCGCCGTTTCTTTTGCTGCCTCAGTTGTAATCTTCCAAGATGTCCAGGCCGGAAACACTTTTAATGGCGCTGTATATCAGTGGATAACCGTAGGCGACACCAGTATTGATGTAGGTTTCTTGATCGACTCGCTGACCGTGATGATGATGCTGGTGGTGACTTTTGTGTCGCTGATGGTGCATATTTATACCATCGGCTACATGTCGGAAGACAAGGGCTACCAGCGTTTCTTTAGCTACATTTCGCTGTTCACCTTCTCCATGCTGATGCTGGTGATGGCAAACAATTTCATGCAGCTGTTTTTCGGCTGGGAAGCGGTGGGGGTGGTTTCCTATCTGCTGATCGGCTTCTGGTATGACCGCCCAACTGCGATCTATGCCAACCTTAAGGCATTCCTAGTGAATCGCGTGGGTGACTTTGGCTTCCTGCTCGGCATCGGCTTGATCTTGATGGTATTCGGTACGCTGGATTATAAAGCGGTGTTTGACGCAGCGAGCACGCACGTTGGCGTGTTTGCGCCTATACCCGGTATTTCTGTGGATACGCTGACTGCCATCTGCATTCTGTTGTTCATCGGCGCGATGGGTAAATCGGCTCAGTTCCCATTGCATGTGTGGCTGCCCGACTCGATGGAAGGCCCAACCCCAATTTCTGCACTGATCCACGCCGCGACCATGGTCACGGCAGGTATCTTCATGGTGGCGCGCATGTCGCCGTTATTTGAACTGTCGGATACGGCCTTGTCGTTTGTGATGGTGATTGGTGCGATTACCGCATTGTTCATGGGCTTCCTCGGCATCATCCAGAACGATATAAAACGCGTGGTGGCTTATTCAACCCTGTCGCAACTGGGCTACATGACTGTTGCGCTGGGTGCCTCAGCCTACTCAGTGGCGGTATTCCACTTGATGACCCATGCTTTCTTCAAGGCTTTGCTGTTCCTCGCAGCAGGTTCAGTGATTATCGGCATGCACCACGTTCAGGATATCCGTCACATGGGCGGTCTGCGCAAGTACATGCCGATTACCTGGATTACCTTTTTGATAGGTTCACTGGCGCTGATAGGCACGCCGTTCCTGTCTGGGTTCTACTCCAAGGAGACCATTATCGATGCGGTGAGCCTGTCGCAGCTGCCGGGGTCATGTTTTGCTTATTTTGCCGTGGTTGCAGGCGTATTTATCACGGCCTTCTATTCCTTCCGTCTGTATTTCCTGGTGTTCCACGGTGAAGAGCGATTTGGCAAGGTTGAAACAGCGCACGCGGAAGTCACAGCTGCACATCATGATGCAGACCACGGCCATGGCGACGATCATGCCAGCCACGATGAGCATACAAGCCACGATGATCATGCAGCTCATGAACACCATGGTTTGGCACCGGGACAAAAGCCGCATGAGACCCCCTGGGTGGTATGGTTGCCGCTAGTGGCGCTGGCCATACCTTCACTCGCAATTGGCTATTTCACCATCGAACCGATGTTGTATGGCAGCTACTTCAATGGCGCGATTGTGATCAATCATGAAGTCCATCCGGCCATGCTCGAGTTGCAGCAAAAATTCAATGGTGCGTGGGCGCTGACGATGCATTCCGTGGTTACCCTGCCATTCTGGCTGGCGGTCGCCGGTGTGTTTACGGCATGGTTCTTCTATTTGAAAAAGCCTGCGATCCCGGCGTATATCAAAGAAAAATCCGGTTTCATTTACACCCTGCTGGAAAACAAATACTACTTTGACCGCTTCAATGACTGGTTCTTTGCAGCAGGCGCGCGCAATACCAGCAGCTTGCTGTGGAAGTTCGGCGATGTGAAAATCATTGATGGATTCTTTGTGAACGGCTCGGCAAATTTGATCGCAAAACTTTCGGGTGTAGTGCGTCGTATACAGACCGGCTATATTTATCACTATGCATTTGCAATGATTATTGGCGTGTTTGTATTGCTGACGATAAGAAACTGGATTTAAGCCAGATTGACCATTAGACCAAAAAACCGTCATTCCCGCGCAGGCGGGAATCCAGTTGATTGAAATATGCCCCCGCGAAGCGGGACAATACTGCTGTTTTGCCCGCTTCGCGGAATGTTTTATTGCTGGATTCCCGCCTGCGCGGGAATGACGGGGCGTGGGATTATTTGGATTTAACAGGCTAATCAAGTAGCAGAAAACTGAAGGATATAAAGTATGATTTTTGGATTTCCCCTCTTAAGCGTCGCAATCTGGCTGCCCATCATTTTTGGCGTGCTGGTATTGGCAACCGGAAATGACCGCAATGCGCCGCTTGCGCGGATGATTGCATTGGTGGGCGCCATCCTTGGTTTCCTGGTGACGCTGCCGCTGTATGCAGGCTTCGACAAGATGACCAGCGCGATGCAGTTTGTCGAATTGCGTGAATGGATACCGCATTTCAATATTCAGTATCACCTGGGCATAGACGGAATTTCAGTGTTGTTCATTCTGCTGAACAGCTTCTTTACGCCATTGGTTGTATTGGCTGGCTGGAAGGTGATTGATAAACGTGTGGCACAGTATATGGCCGCGTTTCTCATTATGTCCGGCATCGTAAACGGTGTATTCGCTTCACTGGATGCGATGTTGTTTTATGTGTTCTGGGAAGCGATGTTGATCCCGATGTTCCTGATCATCGGTGTGTGGGGCGGTGCCAATCGCGTGTATGCGGCAGTTAAATTCTTCCTCTACACTTTGATGGGTTCGTTGCTGATGCTGGTCGCGTTTATTTATCTGTACAAGCACTCAGGCGGAAGTTTCTCGATTCTCGATTACCACGTCTTGCCGATCCCGATGATGGCGCAGATACTGATATTTATCGCCTTCTTCATGGCATTCGCGGTGAAGGTGCCGATGTTCCCCTTGCACACTTGGTTGCCGGATGCACACGTGGAAGCGCCTACCGGCGGCTCGATAATACTGGCTGCCATCATGTTGAAAGTAGGTGCTTACGGGTTCCTGCGCTTCTCGATGCCGATTGCCCCCGATGCCAGCCACGAACTGGCTGGCGTGATGATCGCCTTGTCGCTGATTGCAGTGGTGTATATCGGACTGGTTGCGCTGATGCAATCGGACATGAAAAAGCTGGTAGCGTATTCATCGATTTCGCATATGGGTTTTGTAACCCTGGGCCTGTTTCTTTTTAATGCCTACGGTATTGAAGGCGCACTGTTGCAAATGATCTCGCACGGCTTTGTTTCCGGTGCGATGTTCTTGGGCATAGGCGTGCTGTATGAGCGGGTACACTCGCGGCAAATTGCCGACTACGGCGGTGTGGCACACAAAATGCCAGTGTTTGCAGCCTTCTTCATCTTGTTCGCGATGGCCAATAGCGGCTTGCCCGGAACCAGCGGTTTCGTGGGTGAATTCCTGGTGATTATGGGCGCGATCAAAGTTAACTTCTGGTACGGCGTGCTGGCTGCAAGTACGCTGATCTTTGGCGCTGCCTATACCCTATGGATGGTCAAGCGCGTGTTTTTTGGCGTGGTCAGCAATGAACATGTTGCCCACCTTAGTGACATCACGCCGCGAGAAATATTCATATTTACCATTCTGGCAATATGCGTGCTGGGTATGGGTGTGTACCCGTTGCCATTCAGCGAAATGATGCATGCTACAGTGAATGACCTGATCGTTCACTTGGCTAACTCTAAGTTATAAAACATCCGGGTTAAGTAGATTGAATCAAAGTGAATTGAGGAAGCCATGAGTTATTTGTCCACCCTAAGTCCCGCGTACGCAGAAATATTTCTGCTGGTGATGGCTTGTACCATCCTGATTGTGGATCTATTTGTAGTCAATCAGAAAAAAACGCTCACCTACCTGCTGGTGCAGTTGACCCTGGTGGGCCTTGCATCGATTACCGTGCTAACCCACCAGGCTGGCGTTGTGCACCTGTTCAACAACATGTTTGTGGACGACATGATGTCCGATGTGTTGAAGGTGCTGAGTTATATCGCAGTGGCTATGATCTTGGTGTACTCGCGCACTTATTTACTGGTGCGCGGTTTGTTCACCGGCGAGTTTATGGTGCTGACGCTGTTTGCATTGCTGGGCATGATGGTGATGATTTCCGCCAGCCACTTTCTCAGCATGTATATCGGCCTGGAGCTGATGTCCCTGAGCCTGTATGCGATGGTGGCATTGCAGCGTGATTCCGCCATCGCCACCGAAGCGGCGATGAAGTATTTTATTTTGGGCGCACTTGCTTCCGGCTTGCTGTTATACGGCATGTCGATGCTTTACGGTGCCACCGGCACACTCGATGTGGCAGCCGTTTCCGCAGCAATCAATCACGGCGTAGCCAACCCCGCTTTGCTGACCTTTGGCCTGGTGTTTGTGGTGGCAGGTCTTGCTTTTAAATTGGGCGCAGTGCCTTTCCATATGTGGGTTCCCGATGTCTATCATGGCGCGCCTACTGCGGTGGTGATGCTCATTGGTTCCGCACCCAAGCTGGCAGCCTTTGCCTTTGTGATGCGTATGCTGGTAGACGGCCTGCAACCCTTAATGAGCCACTGGTCGATGATGCTGGTCATACTGGCGGTAATGTCCATGGCGCTCGGCAATATCAGCGCGATTGCCCAAACCAACTTCAAACGCATGTTGGCTTATTCAAGTATTGCGCACGTCGGTTTTTTCTTGCTGGGTGTTTTGAGCGGCGGCATCGATGGTTATGGTGCGGCGATGTTTTATATTGTGATTTATGTATTCATGAGTCTGGGTGCTTTCGGCATGATTACCCTGCTGTCGCGCGAGGGTTATGAGGCCGATACCTTGGATGCCTTCAAAGGCTTGAACCAGCGCAGCCCCTGGCTAGCTTTCATGATGCTGTTGCTGATGTTCTCGATGGCGGGCGTGCCGCCAACAGTCGGCTTCTACGCTAAATTTTCAGTATTGCAAGCGATCGTCAATACCGGGCATATCGAGCTGGCAATCATCGCGGTACTGTTCTCGCTGATAGGTGCTTATTATTATTTGCGCATCATTAAACTGATGTATTTTGATGCGCCTGAAAGTCACGAGCCTATTCGTATGCAAGCAGATAGCAGTTTGCTGATTTCAATTAATGGTCTTGCAGTGCTGGCCTTGGGTATTATGCCCGGCTGGCTGATGACGGTATGCGCTGCGGCGGTGCAAAAATCATTGCTGCTGCATTAATAAGAGCTCCATAATTCCTGACATTCTTAGATCCCCCTAGCCCCCCCACTTTGACAGCGTAAGGGTCGCTGCGCAGCAGTGGGCACCCTCGGCGTACTCCTTGCGGGTAAAAAGGGGGCTAGACCATGTAACATTTATAACTGTGGATAAATTTGGGTGGATAAGCGCAGCGCATCCACCATCGCACGGTGGATGCGGCCTGTGACCTTATCCACCCTACCAATACTCAACAACTTTATCCGGCATTTGATGTGTTACATGGTACTAGGGGGATTTGAATTGAGCGATATGAAACCTGCCCTCATTGACCTTAAGGAAACGCAGATCGATAGCACCTTATCGTATGATGGCAACTTTCTTAAAGTGCGCACAGACAATGCACGCATGCCGGATGGCAGCGTCAGCTCGCGTGAATACATCACCCATCCCGGCGCAGTCGCCATTCTGGCTTTGCTGGATAATGGCAAGCTGATTATGGAGCGCCAGTTCCGTTATGCGCCACGGCGAGAGTTCATAGAGATACCTGCAGGCAAGATAGATGCCGGCGAAGACATGTTGGTCACTGCGCAGCGCGAACTGCTGGAAGAAACCGGTTATGTCGCACGCGAGTGGATACATCTGACCACTGCCTGGCCATGCATAGGTTATGCAGATGAGCGCCTGGAATATTTTCTGGCCCGCGGTCTGGTTCATCAAGGCGGGCAACTCGATGATGGCGAATTCCTGGAGGTGTTTGAGCTCAGTATGGAAGACGCGATAGATTGGGTAAGGCAGGGAAAAATAAACGACAGCAAAACAATTGTTGGTCTGTTCTGGTTGGAGAAAACGCTTAAGGGCTGGGTTGCTTAAAGCCCTCCTCTAAGAACGCCGTCGTCCCCGCGAAGGCGGGGAACCAGATGCTTGATTAGACTGGATTCCCGCCTTCGCGGGAATGACAAAGTCTGAAAATTAATCGCTAGGAACGGGGTAGGCAAATGAATACGATAAAAGTTGGCAGTGACACATTATTTATTTTGCTGGGTGCCATTATGGTATTGGCGATGCATGCAGGATTCGCATTTCTTGAACTAGGAACCGTGCGCAAAAAAAACCAGGTCAACGCACTGGTAAAAATCATCACCGATTTCGCAGTTTCCACCATCGCATATTTCTTCATCGGCTACAGCATCGCCTATGGCGTGAGTTTTTTTAGCGGTGCCGAGCAGCTGGCCGATAAAAATGGCTATGAACTGGTCAAGTTTTTCTTCCTGCTGACCTTTGCGGCTGCGATTCCGGCGATCGTTTCAGGCGGCGTTGCAGAGCGTGCGAAATTCAATCCCATGCTGGTTGCCACCTTCGTGCTGGTAGGATTTATTTATCCTTTCTTTGAAGGCATTGCCTGGAACAATCGCTTTGGTTTTCAGGATTGGCTATTGGCAAGCTTTGGTGCGACCTTTCACGACTTCGCCGGCTCGGTAGTGGTACATGCAGTCGGTGGTTGGATCGCACTGGCTGCGGTTTTGCTGCTGGGTGCACGCCGCGGCCGCTACAACAAGGAAGGCCGCCTGTCGGCACACCCGCCATCCAGCATCCCTTTCCTCGCACTGGGTGCGTGGATACTTACCGTTGGATGGTTTGGTTTCAACGTCATGTCCGCACAGGAAATAGGCAAAATCAGCGGCCTGGTCGCGGTCAATTCCTTGATGGCAATGGTGGGCGGCATCCTGGTTGCACTTTGGGTGGGCAAGAACGACCCTGGCTTCGTACATAACGGCCCGCTGGCTGGCCTTGTTGCAGTGTGTGCCGGTTCTGATGTCATGCATCCTCTGGGTGCGCTTGTAACCGGCGGTATAGCAGGCGGCTTGTTTGTGTGGATGTTCATTCTGACGCAAAATCGCTGGAAGATAGATGACGTTCTCGGTGTGTGGCCCCTGCATGGCTTGTGTGGTGCTTGGGGCGGTCTTGCCGCAGGAATCTTTGGCCTTAAGGCATTGGGCGGCCTCGGCGGTGTCAGCTTTATGTCGCAGTTGATAGGCACTATAACCGGCGTCGCTATTGCCTTTGTCGGCGGCTATATTGTGTACTTCATCATAAAAAAAATCGTGGGCATACGACTAAGTGCAGAGGAAGAATTTAACGGTGCCGATTTGAGCATACATAAAATTACAGCGACACCAGAGCGCGAATCAGGCTGGTAAATAATAGGTTTCGGCAAGGAGTCTAGACCCGCTAGTACCCTGTAACATATCAAATGCCGGATAGAGTTGTTTGAGCATTGGTAGGGTGGATAAGGTCGCAGGCCGCATCCACCATGCGTTCGGTGGATGCGCTGCGCTTATCCACCCTACCAATGCTCAAACAATATATCCGTCATTTTATGCATGACGCGACACTAGTCTGCTAGTGGTATTTCGCAGTAATTTTAGGGTTAACTCACACTCCCCGCACTAGATTGGCTGACCGCATTGGCGCGAGAAGTCTGATAGGGTCAGCTATAGTATTCCAGCATATTCTCGACTCAACAACAGGAAAACTCGACAACTGGAAAAACTGGTAGCATGAAAACACTCTCTTGGAAGACGAATTGCCGAGGGAAGGTCAATTACGAATTAATTTATTACAATGCCAAATTCCCCCGCCGCAAAAATTCTGCTAGACGTATTCGGCTACACCGATTTTCGCGGTGAGCAGCAGGCTATCGTTGAGCATGTGGTGTCGGGTGGCGATGCCCTGGTGCTGATGCCTACCGGTGGTGGTAAATCGCTGTGTTACCAGTTGCCAGCATTGTTGAGGCATGGTGTGGGCATCGTCGTCTCACCCCTCATCGCGCTGATGCAGGACCAGGTTGATGCGCTTAGCCAGCTGGGCGTGCAAGCCGCATTTCTGAACTCCAGTCTCGATGCTGTTTCGGCGCGTGATGTGTATAGCCGCTTGTACCGCGGTGAGTTGAAGTTGCTGTATGTCGCCCCAGAACGGCTGATGCAGGACAGTTTTCTGGAGTTGCTTGATAGCCTGCAAGCCGAAGATGACATTGCACTGTTTGCCATCGACGAGGCCCATTGCGTATCGCAATGGGGTCATGATTTTCGTCCCGAGTATCGCGCATTGACGGTATTGCACCAGCGCTTTCCGGATATACCCCGTATCGCGCTCACCGCCACTGCCGATGCGCCAACAAGGGGTGAAATTGTTGAACGTCTGGCGCTGGAAGATGCACGTCACTTTGTTGCCAGCTTTGACCGTCCGAATATTCGCTATCGTGTCTCCCTGAAAGACAATGCGCGTAAACAACTACAGGATTTTCTCGAAACAGAACATGCAAACGATGCGGGCATTGTGTATTGCTTGTCGCGTAAAAAAGTTGATGAAACCGCAGCCTGGCTAAAGGAACGTGGTTGGGATGCGTTGCCTTACCATGCAGGTCTGGATGCGGCCACACGGCACAAAAATCAGCGCAGATTTTTGCGTGAAGAGGGCGTGCTGATGGTGGCAACCGTGGCCTTCGGCATGGGCATAGACAAGCCCAACGTGCGCTTTGTCGCACATCTGGATTTACCCAAGAGCATGGAAGGTTATTATCAGGAAACCGGCCGTGCAGGGCGCGATGGCTTGCCTGCTAATGCATGGATGACTTACGGTCTGGGCGATGTGGTGTCCATGCGCCAGATGCTGATGTCCGGTGACGCGCCGGAGGAGCGCAAGCGCGTGGAGCTGCAAAAACTGGATGCGCTGCTGGGATTTTGCGAATCCACTAGCTGCCGTCACCAAACTTTGCTGCGCTACTTCGGCGAAGAACATCTGGGCGATTGCGGCCAGTGCGATAACTGTCTCGAACCGGTGGATACCTGGGATGCGACGCAAGCGGCGCAGATGGCGCTGTCCTGCGTCTATCGCACCGGGCAGCGCTTTGGCGTCGGCCATTTGATAGACGTGCTGCTCGGCAAAGTTACTCCCAAAGTTGAGCAATTCCACCACCAGCAACTTTCCACTTTCGGCATTGGCAAGGAATTAGCGCAAGCGCAATGGAGTAGCGTCTATCGCCAGCTCGTCGCCGCTGGATTGCTCAATGTGGAGATGGAAGCCTACGGCGGATTGAAGCTCACCGAAACCGCCCGCCCGGTATTGCGTGGCGAACAGGCAGTGTGGCTGCGGCGTGACGCCGCACCAGCCAAACGCAAAACCAGCAAGGTGGAACGCGGCAGCCGTTTGCGCGAAGCCTTTGCCGGTGCCAATGAAGATCCCTTATGGCTGGCGCTTAAAGCCAAGCGCATGGAACTGGCCCGCGAACAAGGCGTGCCCCCTTACGTTATTTTTCATGACAGCACCTTGTTGGAAATACTCAATCAACGCCCTGGCAATCTTTCTGAATTGGGCAAGATAAGCGGAGTGGGACAGGCTAAATTGACGCGCTATGGTGATGAATTTTTACGTGTAGTTGAAGATGTGTTAAATGGTATTGCGAAGTAGTTAAACCTAAAAACGGCTTTTGTCCGCAGATTGCACAGATTAACGCAGATTAACGCAGATTAACGCAGATTAAACATCATGTTATTCGTACAGCCTGACTCACCAAATGGGCGTGTTGGATTTTTGATTTTTAATCAATCTAATCTGCGTAATCTGCGGATCGAACTGCTTTTTCTAGGTTGAATCAGCACTACATCAAGACAAGAAAGTCACGGTATAATGCCAGTGTAAAATTACAATTTCGCCCTATTGTATGTAGGGCGTTTTTGCAGTCAACGGTTGGACAAAAAAATAGAGGAGAAGCTACATGCGTATAGGAATTCCTGCGGAAACGCGCGCAGGTGAAACTCGTGTTGCAGCAACACCGGAAACGGTAAAAAAGATGCTGGCAAGTGGCCACACTGTGATGGTGGAAAATGGCGCGGGTTCTGGCGCGAGTATTCCTGATTCTGAATATCAGGCTGCCGGTGCAACCATGGTTAGCGCGGCTGATCTGTATGCCAAGACTGAAATCATGCTGAAAGTAAAAGCACCGACCGCTGAGGAGTTGGCGAAATTGCCTGCCAAGAGTGTGTTGATCGGTTTGTTGTCACCGTATCAGGCAGACCTAGTTGCAGCCTATGCCCAGCAGGGAATTACCGCTTTCGCGATGGAAAAACTGCCGCGCACCTCGCGCGCGCAGGCAATGGACGTGCTGTCGTCACAAGCCAATATTGCCGGCTACAAGGCGGTGCTGGTGGGTGCCAATCTGTACAAGCGCTTCATGCCAATGTTGATGACTGCCGCGGGCACGGTAAAAGCCGCACGCGTGGTTATTCTTGGTGTGGGTGTGGCAGGCTTGCAGGCCATCGCTACCGCCAAACGACTGGGCGCGATTATCGAAGCATCTGATGTGCGTCCTGCGGCCAAGGAACAGGTTGAGTCACTGGGTGCCAAATTTATCGACGTTGCATTTGAAACAGACGAAGAGCGTGAAGCGGCTGTGGGCGTGGGCGGCTATGCACGTCCGATGCCGGCCAGCTGGATGGAGCGTCAAAAAGTGGAAGTCGCCAAACGTGTGGCGCTGGCTGATATCGTGATTACCACTGCGCTGATTCCCGGCAGACCTGCCCCCGTGCTGGTTACCGAAGAAATGGTCAAGTCGATGAAACCGGGCTCGGTGATTGTGGACATGGCGGTGGAGGCGGGCGGTAATTGCCCTCTTTCAGAACGAGGAAAAACAGTTATAAAACATTGTGTTACATTGTGCGGCGAAGATAATCTGCCAGGCTTGGTAGCCGCTGATGCAAGTGCCTTGTATGCACGCAACCTGCTTAACTTCCTTAACCTACTGTGCGATCCTAAACAAGGCGGTGCCATCAACATCAATCGTGAAGATGACATTATCGCGGGTTCGCTGATTACAATCGACGGCGCTGTCGTCACTAAATAACGGAGACTCAAGATGGATATTGTTGATCCCTTGGTAACAAACCTGACTGTATTTGTGCTGGCCATTGTGGTTGGCTATCACGTGGTATGGAACGTCACCCCCGCACTACATACACCACTGATGGCGGTGACTAATGCCATTTCCGGCATCATCATCGTCGGTGCCATGTTGGCAGCCGGTCCTCAGCAACTGGACGCGGGCACAATACTGGGTCTTATCGCCGTAGCACTGGCCGCAATCAACGTATTCGGCGGCTTCCTAGTTACCCAGCGTATGCTGGATATGTTTAAAAAGAAAGGTAAGTAAATGTCGGCCAATTTTGTTGCTTTAGCTTATCTGCTTGCTGCCTTATTATTCATACTGGCACTCAAGGGTCTGAGTTCACCGGTTTCTGCACGCCGTGGAAACATGTTCGGCATGGTCGGCATGTTGATTGCCGTGGTGACTACGCTGATGATCACACATAACGTGTGGTACATCCTGCTGGCGATTGTTGTCGGCGGCAGCATAGGCGCTGTGGCTGCACGTCGCATCGAGATGACCTCAATGCCAGAGCTGGTCGCCGCGATGCACTCGCTGGTGGGCTTGGCGGCGGTACTGATTGCGATGTCAATGTACTATAACTCGGTCGCTGCAGATGGTGTAGCACTACATCTCAGCAACCGCATCGAACTGTTTATCGGTACGTTTATCGGTGCAATTACCTTTACCGGCTCCATCATTGCCTTCGGCAAACTGTCCGGCAAACTGGGTAGTAAACCGCTGCGCTTTACCGGCCAACACTGGGTAAACCTGGCCCTCGGCATTGTGATGATAGCTTTTGGCATTGCCTTTAGCATCTCCCCAAGCTGGGAATCTTTCCTGATCATGACCGCAATTGCGCTACTTTTGGGCGTGTTGCTGATTATGCCTATCGGTGGTGCCGATATGCCGGTGATCGTTTCGATGCTCAACTCCTATTCCGGTTGGGCTGCAGCAGGCATAGGCTTTACCCTGAATAACAACATGCTAATCATCGCCGGTGCATTGGTGGGTAGCTCAGGTGCGATACTTTCCTACATCATGTGCAAGGCAATGAACCGCGACATCCTCAATGTTATTTTTGGCGGTTTTGGTGGCGGTGAAGGTACTGTGGCTGAGGCAGGTGATGGCGTACAAAAAACCTATCGCAGCGGCAGTGCAGAAGATGCCGCCTTCATAATGGGCAATGCCGACAGCGTGATTATTGTTCCGGGTTATGGACTGGCCGTGGCTCGTGCGCAACATGCGATCAACGAGATGTCCAAGATGCTCACCGAAAAAGGCATCAAGGTACGTTATGCGATTCATCCGGTAGCTGGACGCATGCCCGGCCATATGAACGTGCTACTGGCCGAGGCTGAAGTGCCTTATGACCAGGTGGTGGAAATGGACGAGATCAACAATGAATTTGCCGATACCGACGTGGTGCTGGTGATCGGTGCGAATGACGTGGTTAACCCCGCTGCAAAAACTGACCCCCATAGCCCGATCTATGGCATGCCGATACTGGAAGCGCACAAGGCACGTACCATATTGGTGGTCAAGCGCAGTATGGCGGCGGGTTATGCCGGTCTGGACAACGACCTGTTCTATCTGGATAAGACTATGATGGTATTTGGCGATGCGAAGAAAGTGGTTGAAGATGTGATTAAAGCACTGCAACATTAGTGTCGCGTCACGCATGAGATGTCGTATTTGCATGTGTCGGTTTTTTGTGGGTGGATAAGTGCAGCGCATCCACCATCGCACGGTGGATGCGGCCTGCGACCTTATCCACCCTACCAATGCTCAAACGATTTTCACGTCATTTGATATATGACGCGACACTAGCACTCCTGCCGGACTAAAGTTGTAATCTATCCATATTAAAATTTTTGCCTCCTAAAAAATATATCTCAATATAATCAAGCACTTACATAAATAAAAATCTAAACACGACAGCTTGCTAGCAAATGTCGTAGGTGCGAATTTATTCGCACATAACTCGTTGAGCATGCGAATTTGTCGCACCTACGAACCCATAAACTGAGGTTTTTAGGTTAATCACTTTCGGGTAAATCCCCCGCCCCTAGTGGCGTAATTTGGTAGGGTGCGTCACACGCACCATGGTGCGCACGGCGCACCCTACACAATCCCCCGCTGCTTGCGGCGGGGTGGTTTAATCTTGCTAAGCATTTAAAGGAGCAGCAATAATGATCAAAGCCTATGCCGCCTTCGCACCCAAAAGCCCTCTCAAGCCTTTCGAATATGACCCCGGTGAGTTGAAGCCACTAGAAGTCGAGATTGATGTGCACTATTGCGGCATATGCCATAGCGATTTAAGCGTCATCGACAGCGAATGGGGCAGCAGTCAATATCCGCTTGTGGCTGGTCACGAAGTGGTGGGCAAGATCAGCCAGATCGGCAACCATGTGAGGAATCTCAAGGTTGGGCAGATCGTCGGCCTGGGCTGGCACGCTGGCTATTGCAACACCTGTGCGCATTGCCTCGCGGGAGATCACAACCTGTGCGCCAACGGGCAAGCCACTATCGTCGGCCATTACGGCCAGTAAGGATAGGATTCCAACGCCACTTTTTGAAGTATCCCGTGCTTTTCAGTCGTGGTCAATCTGGGAATTTGTGTCGAAGAACCTGAAAACTCGCCTCGGTTAGTGCGTTGTGTGCTCGCTCACGGCATGGAGAACTTGGGACGGTGCGCAGTGGATTGGTAGAGGTGAAGCATTGACGGATTGCATTACCGGGGCAGGGTGCTGCGGGAATGACAAAGCCCCCATGAAGGGGGCCTAGTGGTGCTACAGGAAGACTAGGGTGTTACTTCTTGGTGCCGTTCACCGTAGCCTTCAGTGTTGCGCCAGCCTTGAATGCCGGAGCCTTGGAAGCCTTGATTTTCAATACTGCGCCAGTTGCTGGGTTGCGACCTGTACGTGCTGCACGCTTGCGCACCTCGAATGTGCCGAAGCCGACCAACTGCACTTTGTCGCCCTTCTTCAAGGTAGCGCTGATGATCTCGATCAGTGCTGCAATATTGCGGTCTGCTGCTGCGTTGCTGCTATCTGTCTTTTTTGCGAGTGCTGCTGCTAGTTCTTTACGGTTCATGCTGTGGATCTCCCTGAGTTATTGTTTGTAAGGTTTGATGCAGTACGGATTGTTATATATCTGAAGCGATCTGGCAATAGAAAACTGCTGTCTTGTCTGCTGTCCCGACGGTGAACTTGGCGGCTTGCCATCCGGCTGAGCTGAGGTTGCGTAGGGCGCGGTTGCCGAGTTTTGGCATAGGGGATGCGCCTTGGGGTTGAGTTGCGGGGGTGAGGCGGGGCACGGCTGTTGGGAAATAGACACAAATTCCCAGATTGACTACGACTGAAAAGCACGGGATACTTCAAAAAATGGCGTTGAATTTCCTATCTTTATGGAGCAATATCCGCATGGAAATTATCCAATCGATTAAGGATGTGGAGTCCTCAGGGTGGTGCGCTGCGAGCTGGCAGCCGAAGGTGGTGGCACTAGCCGCACCACTCATCCTTTCTCTGGTGTGTGGGCAGGCTTTTGCCATGAAAATTACCTGCACATTTGATGTGAACGACTTCAAACAGCACATCGACATCAAATCTGGCACTGATATTTATTCCGTAAACAAGATAGAGCTGCCAGGTGGCTTTCGCTTTGCGGGTCAATATTTGCCCGACATGGGCAAGTTCAAAGCCTACGTTTATCACACACCAATCGACCGATTGGTATTGCTCGCGTCACAGGATTTCAAAATATCACCACAAACGTGCTCCCAAGACTTTGGACAGCACCGAGTCTATGATGCCTCTGACGAACGCGAGCTCTTTTTTCATTGCATCAAAACCTGTGATCGGTGATGAGTATGGCGAAATGGGTGAACTCGATCCTAGTTGTTCTCATGCTCCACGTCTGCAACGTCTGGGCTCAAAGCGAACCAATCAAAGTCGTATTTGTGGGTGACATCATGCTTGATGATCTTCCGGGCAAATACATCGAAGACGGCAAGGATCCATTTGCTTCCTTTGCTGCTCTGTTGCAATCAGCAGATATCACAATCGGCAACCTTGAATGCGTAGTCGGCACAACAGGGGTCAAAGAAGATAAACCTTTTACATTCAGAGCCCACCCAAGAGTCTTGCCACTGGTTAAAAAGTATTTCAGCGCAGTCTCTCTGGCCAACAACCATAGCGGCGACTATGGGCCAGAAGCGTTTTCCAAGATGCTCGACTTGCTCGACGAGGCCGGGATCAAATACTTTGGTGGCGGGAAAGAAATTCGTTCGGCACATGAACCTGCAATCTTCGATGTCAAGGGCAAAAGAATCGCGATCCTTAGCTACAACTTATTTTTTCCCAGAAGCTTTGAGGCGCTCGACGATCGTCCAGGCATTGCATGGGCAGAAGATGACTATGTCCGGGCCGACATCAAGAAAGCACGCGAAGTGCACAAGGCTGACATCGTGGTCACCTATCCACACTGGGGTTGGGAAAATGAAAAAAGCGCCTCGGCTAATCAGGTCGCGCTTGCACACCTGATGATTGACAGCGGTGCCGATGCAGTGATCGGCGGCCATCCGCATGTCACGCAGAATATCGAAATCTATAAAGGCAAAACTATTTTTTATAGCCTAGGGAATTTCGTCTTTGACGGCTTCGATACAGAAGACACAAACACCGGCTGGGCAGTAGAGATGACTATCGCGCCTGACTCGAGCGTTTCATGGCAAGTGTTTGAAGCGAAACTCGATGGCAATGGCATCCCCCGGAACAATGGACTCAAGCTCAAGCCCCCCGCATCATCCCCCAGCAGCCTTCCCCCCAAAAAATGATTCCTCAGGCATTGCAATTCGGGCCACATGCAAGGCATCGAATATCGACCTGCGGACTTTCGCAATTTCGCCCCCTGAAAATGCAAAAAGCCACCCGGATGGATGGCTAAGTGCAAGAAATATATGGCTCCCCGACCAGGATTCGAACCTGGGACCTGCGGATTAACAGTCCGTCGCTCTACCGGCTGAGCTATCAGGGAATTGACCAGATCGGCATCATACTGAATATGGTCACTTCGGTCAAGGACTGGACTGGATTCGTTTGTGCCTGTGTTGATGGAGAAGGGCTTCAAGGTGGTTGCATTCGACCATAAAGATCATGGATATAGTTCATCCAGTTTCAGAATTTTATCTTGAAATTATGCGTAGCACGGAATTGCTGCTTGTACACGATGTGCAAGATTTATATGGCGTGGTTTCCCACTCAATAGGCTCAAGTGCAGCGTTTGAAGTCAGTGAAAAATTTGAACGAGATTTGAAAATTGCGGTGATTGCGACTATGAAAAATTTTCCGCGCTGGCTAGAGAAAATGCGCAGAAGAACCGGTATTTATGAAAAGTTATTTGAGAGTGTAATTGAACAAATTGAAGCGGATACCGGATTGGATTTGCTTGAGCAATGCAATTTGAATTTTGAAAAAATAAGCAGGGATGCAGTGCTGCTGGTGCATGATAAATTTGATCGCATCAATGAAATCAGCGCCAGCCATGCAATTCAATTCACAGTAAGCTGCCAGGCTCTAGCCTGAAGGAAACGGTCATGCTCGCTGACAATCGCAGCATCATCACGACATTTTGAACATGTAATAGATGCGGATGGTTTCACTCAACATGATCAGGCGCATTAGCGGTTACAGGCTTCGAGGACTGTGCATGCTGAAGTAACATCGCACTGCGTGTTTCCGGTGTCTCCAGGCTGATGCGCCCGATTACGCCATCGCGATAATCCTGCAACAGTGTCAAAGCCGCTTTCTCAAAATCATACTCGCCACCTTTGAGACGGAAGCTGCGGCGCTTGGCTACGGCTTCAATCAGATCCGCGCCATCCATGCCCGCAACATCTATCTTGTATCGTGCTGCCACCATTGCAGGGTAGCGGGTGAGCAAAATATCGCCAAGAAAAGTCGCCACCTCTTCGTCTATCACCGCATTGCGGCCAATAGCGTGGCTGGCAGCCAGCATCATGCCGTCGGAATCATGCTCGATCTTCGGCCACATCATGCCCGGCGTATCAATCAGCGTCATGCGCTCATTCAAATCCAGACGCTGCTGATTTTTGGTTACCGCCGGTTCATCACCCACCTTGGCCACGCGCTTGTTCAGCAAGGCATTCATCATCGTGGATTTTCCCACGTTGGGTATTCCCATAATCATCATGCGCAATTGTTTGATGGTGGTGCCGCGATGCGGCGCGAGCTTTTCGCACAGGCCGGGTATTTTGGCGACATCGCTCTGCTTCTTGCTCGATATTGCAATTGCCGTCACATTCTTTTGTGCGTTATAAAACTGCAACCAGGCTTTGGTGACGACAGGGTCGGCCAGATCAGACTTGTTCAGAATTTTAAGGCAGGGTCGCTGGCGAAACACGCGCAGCTCAGTCACGATGGGATTGCAGCTCGCCTCAGGCAGGCGTGCATCCATTACCTCAATCACCACATCGGTGCGCTCCATGGTTTCGCCCGCCTTCTTGCGCGCCGCCACCATGTGTCCGGGAAACCATTGAATTGCCATGTTTTTGTATTCTAATTAAAGCAGCATTTTACCCCTGACGAAGTATGTCTGTCTGCTTATCTAGATACCTTGGTAAGTAACATCCATTCTAGTCTGGTCGACTTACACACAGCGGTGTAGTACGCTACATCGCTTTATCGCCTAGTCAATTTTAAACCGATATCCCCGGTCAGATTTGAACCAGCGCCAACAAATCTAGTGACGTGTGTATTTCATCACGCAAGCCCTGTAGCGCAGGTGTCTCGCCCGCATGCGGAAACACAAGATATAGAATCATATTAGATAA
>JBCKTZ010000011.1:0-31895 GCA_038925245.1 Gallionellaceae bacterium | reverse complement strand
ATCGGCCACGCCAAACATGATGGCATAGACATTTTTAAGAATCACCGACCAGCTGCTTCCAGTTATATCGCTCACTTGTCTGCAAATCAACTTGCTTCCCATAAATAGCTGGTGTATTCGTTCAAAATCATCCGCATGAGTCAATGCCACATCGGCAAAGGCATAACGGCCCAGCCTGATTTCCTCTGATATCATCGGGCCATAGATAACACCATAACGGTGCCGATCAGCTAAAACAGCATTAAAAACCTGAGCTGCGGTCTTGCCTGCTTCATCCAGCCCTTTTGCAATGCTCAGACAAATACTGTGCTGTTGCAGGAAAGGCGCGATCCTCGTTAACGCTTCAACATGTGCATTGACCGGCAAACAAAACAAGATGACATTTGCGGTCAGGTTCTCCTCCATTTCCAGAGGCATATTGGGTGCTTTCTGCTTCAAGATGGGGATAAGTTGCGGCAACAAGTAAGGCCCTACCGTGTAAATTGCACCAACTTTGAGTGAGCCTGCGAGCTGATCTTTGCCCTGACTCGCTATTTCCTTGATCTGCGCGACTTCCTCCAATGCACGCTGCGCCTGTTCAATAATCAGTGCGCCGATAGTCGTGGCGTTAACAGCAGTTCTGCTGCGCTCGAATATTTGTACACCTAGCTCACCTTCAAGTTTCTGTATCGCCAGTGATAGCGCGGGTTGGCTGACAAACACACGTGCTGCCGCGCGGCGGAAATTTCCTTCTTGCGCAACGGCAACGATATAACGGAGTTCATTCAAGGTCATGATGAGCTTTCTAAAAACGGCAGTTGTCCGCAGATTACACAGATTGACGCCGATTAAACATAAAGATTAGCGGCAATACTAGCGTCACCAGATTAGTAAGCAAGATTTACTCTGTATCTGCTTGTTAATCCATTTAATCTGCGTAATCTGCGGATTGAACTGCATTTTCTAGATTTATGGATAGTTAACGTGATAAGTATAGCAAATCAAATAAGTTTAAATATACAATTATATTTATCTATTAAGAGTCTCTAATATTCGTTCCGTGCACTGACGCACTGATCTAAAACTTAAAAGGAGACTCAATATGAAAGCACCAACAACGATACAAAACCTGGAATCTGCCTTTGCCGGCGAGTCTATGGCTCACACCAAATACATGTATTTTGCTAAAATCTGCCGTGCAGCAGGTGACATAGAAACTGCCAAGGTTTTTGAGGAAACCGCTGCTCAGGAGGTACAACATGCGTTGGGACATCTTGATCTGCTTTATCCCCCATCGACAATGACGCCCGCCAGATGTTTGGAAATGGCGATTGAAGGCGAAACCTACGAATATACTGAAATGTATCCCTCATTCCGGCATACGGCTATTGAAGAAGGTAACCATGCTGCAGTTGCGGAAATCGACGAGCAGATAGATGAATCCAGAGTGCATGCCCAGCAGTTCAAGGCTACACTTGAAAAAGCAGCTAAACGTTTCGCGGCATTGGCCAAAGTTGAAGAGAAGCATGCCAATCACTACCGTGCCACCTTGGCGAAAGTAACCGCTTAATTATTTATTTTTACAAATTTTGAAAAGGAAAAAATCATGAAAGTATGGCAATGTTTGGTATGCAGTTTTATCTACGATGAAACTAAAGGTGACCCTGAGCACGGCGTTCAGCCAGGCACCAAATGGGATGATGTTCCGGCAGATTGGTCTTGCCCGGATTGCGGCGTAGCCAAAGCAGATTTTGAAATGGTAGAGGTTTAATTATGAGCATGGAGCCCGTCGTCATTATTGGCAGCGGGCTTGCGGGCTACACGGTAGCACGTGAATTCCGTAAGCTTGATACAGAAACACCCGTTGTGATTTTGTCGCGGGATCATGGCGGTTTTTATTCCAAACCGATGCTTTCTAATGCTTTTGCGCAGAAGAAAACGGCTGACTCAATATTAATGAAGGATGCTGCAAAAATGGCAGCCGAGGTAAAAATTGAGGTTTGGGCGAATTCATCAGTGACGGCTATTGATCCGCAGCTGAAACAAATAACGGTTAACGGCGCAACACTGAGTTACAGTAAACTCGTTTTGGCGCTGGGTGCCGACACCATACGGCTACCCTTGCAAGGTGATGGTGCCGATGAGGTGCTGTCGGTAAATGACCTGGATGATTATCGACGTTTCCGTGCGGCTGTTGAAGGTAAAAAGGATGTTGCCATTCTCGGCGCGGGCTTGATCGGTTGCGAGTTTGCGAATGATTTGGTTGGAGGGGGTTACAAGGTTCAGGTAATTGATCTGGCACCGCAATTGTTGGGGCGCTTATTACCGCCAGAGTCTGCAACTTATATACAAGGAAAGCTGGAAGGCGAGGGCGTAGTGTTTCATCTAGGCACGACGACGCAGCAAATTTCCCGAGCAGAAGGCAAACTAAAACTGGCCTTGGCCAATGGAACAACTATCATGGCCGATGTGGTGTTGTCGGCGGTGGGTTTGAAGCCAAGAATCGCGCTGGCTGCGGCAGCTGGCATAATAACCAACCGGGGTATCGTGGTGAATAGTTTCTTGCAGACTAATTTTGAGGATATTTACGCCTTGGGTGATTGCGCCGAAGTTGAAGGGCATGTGTTGCCATTTGTCATGCCCATCATGATTGCAGCGCGTGCATTAGCGCCCATGTTAACAGGCAAACAAACAGCTGTTAATTACCCTGCCATGCCAGTAGCGGTAAAAACACCTGCCTGCCCAACGGTGGTGTGTCCACCGGAATCAACTGCAGAAGGGGAGTGGAAAGTGACTGCGAATGTCGATGGGGTCAGAGCTGTATTTCATCACACCAATGGCCAGATGCTCGGTTTTGCACTGATGGGATCAGCCACCAGTGAGAAAGCTGCACTCACCACACAACTTCCAGCTTTATCCTGAACGATGACTGAAAATATGAGCGATTCAATACGTTTGGTAAAACGACTTGCTGCACAGATACCCTGTAGCCGCAGTGAGGCAGAGCAATATATTGAAGGAGGTTATGTCAAAGTAGATGGCAAGATTGTGGAAGAGCCTGGCTTCCGTGTTCTACCGGAGCAACAAGTAGAGTGCATGCCGGAGGCAAAACTAGCCTCTCTTGACCCCGTCACCATACTGCTGCACAAGCCGGCTGGCGTTGATATGGATCGCTGCTTGAAGCTCATCACGCCTGAAAATCATGCACCTGATGATCGTTCAGGGATTCATTTCATCAAGAAACATCTAAAAGAACTTACCGTGACTGATCCGCTGGGAATGCATTCCAGCGGCTTGCTGGTGTTTACCCAAGATTTTCGCATTGCACGCAAGCTGATTACGGATGCAGCAAAAGTCGAGCAGGAATATGTTGTGGAAACGGCAGGGAATATAATTCCTGATGGTCTACAACTACTCAATAAGGGCTTACAACAAGATGGAAAGTTAATACCAGTGAAAGTAAGCTGGCAAAACGAAAGAAGCTTGCGTTTTGCATTTAAAGGCGTGCAGAGGGGGCAGGTGGCTGATATGTGCGAGAAAGTCGGCCTTAAAGTGTTGTCGATGAAACGCATTCGTATCGGACGCGTACCAATGTCATCATTGCAGGCTGGACAATGGAGATATTTACTTGGCTATGAGAAGTTTTAATTTAGCCTGCAGTTAAGTTTATTCATGGCGCAGATCACCGATCTTCCTTTATCCGAGATTATCCTACACTACGCTCCGCTCCGTATAGGACAAGAACCCCTGCGGGGTCCCACGCCTCGTCATTCCCGCGCAGGCGGGAATCCAGTAATAAAACATTCCGCGAAGCGGAGAGAGTAGTCATGTTGCACCCGCAAGGGGTAGGCTGTGGTTGTAAGGGGCTAAAGCCCCAACAACACACTCTCTCCCGTTTCGCGGGGTAATTTTCAATCAACTGGATTCCCGCCTGCGCGGGAATGACGGAGCTTTTTGCTAATGGACAATCTGGGTTTATCAAACAATTCCCGTGTTTACTTCGGCTTCATGCCGAATGCTGCCGACGTAAATCTGCAAATCATGCAAGCGTATCTGCAACTTCGCGAACAGGATTTAATTCGGCGCAGCCATTTTTTTGGTGGGCGTTATGAAAATCTGTATTTAACACGCGAGCGGATTCCGACTATTGAAAAGATCCTTAAGCAGGCTGAAAGCTATGCTGGGAATTTGCTGCAGAAGCCTGTGGATGACCTGCGTAGCGGTTTCTGGATCAACGATATGGGGCCGAATGAGGTTACGACAGAACATAATCATGACGATTATGACGAAATGTTATCTGGGGTTTATTACGTGCAGGTTCCGCCAACTTCAGGGGATCTGCTCATCGTGGATAAACATAGTCGTACGCTAGTCACACCACAGGCAGGCATGTTTGTATTTTTCGCTCCCGATGTGTTGCATTCAGTTAGTATCAATTCCAGCGACGAAAGACGTATTTCCATAGGCATGAACTTTGGACCCAGATCTGCTTGAATATCAATTGCCTTTGTTAACAGGACAAACAGAAGCCGTTCGAATAGCTTACGTATGGGTTTGGAAATCAGCCATCAAATCAATCCACAACGCAAAGTTAGTATTTGTGATGGTGAGATATGGTTTCAAATTCTATCGCATGCATTTTTGTTCTCCTGTTGAAATTAGAGACGTACTTATTGTAGAAAATGTTGAACCTCGATACTAATCAACTTTAGAACTGACCACATTGGATGCGCTGAGAAGCAGCTTCCAGTCTATCGCCCAGTTTGATCCATGCCTCGCACTTTTCATCTGCGTAGTCGTCGAGTAAGTATACCGGGCGAGACATCTATGACGCCCGTTATGCCCAGCACGCCAGAAACGTCTTTGTCGAGGGAGAACTGGCACCGGAGTCAACCCACAAGAAAAATTTGTTAGCTCGCCAGGAGGGGACGCGACAGTTCGCCAACGACCTTGGGTTCGGTAATGGCGGCATGGTTGGCTGGTTGGACCGCAGGGTGCGCGCCACGCAGGGCAGGGGAGGGATCACGTTCGGCGCTTCTGGTTGCTATGGAGTAGCAGAATATCTAACCTCAATTCTGATGTGTGACAGGAAAGCTTATACTGTCCAATTAATGTCTTGTACAGTATAAAAAAACTTGACAGATTAGTCGATACTGTATATCTTATAATTTGGACAGTATAAATATACCGGGAAAACACGATGCTATCTAGTAAAGAGATACTTGAAAAAACAGGAATATCCAGAGCAACGTTAAATAACTATATAAGCTTGGGGATACTGTATAAGCCAGTGATCGTCAACCCTGGACAATCGGGAGGACCTAGACAGTTGGGCTATTTCTCGGATGACGCGATTGAACGTATCAATCAGGTGCAGCAACTCAAACAAGAGGGAGTCAGTATGAGCAAGATCGTTTCCATGCTGGGTGATTCTAGAAGCGAGGATGTCCCGCAGGTTCATTCATCGGCCAACGTGGTGGCGCTACCCCCTTCCGGGCTACGAGTTACGCTCGAAGAGATTCGGCAGCCTGCCTACATGATTAATTATAATTTCGAGCTGGTCTGGATTAACGATGGAGGCAAGGCCGACTTTCTCAACGGCTTGAAACAGCTACCGGCAACCAGTGAAGAAAGGAACATCTTCAGGCTCATCACTAACAAGGAGATGCACGCAGAAGAAGTTGATGTGCTCGATTTTCTCCTGAGGATAGCCAAAGGCCGGGGAACTATCGAGGCATTCGGTGCCATTTGCCAGGGTTTATCCACCCCAGATCGTATGCGATTGGAACAGAGCTTTGGGGATATAGCCGCACTAGAGGAACGACCAATCGCTCAATCCAAGGTTTATCTCAGAAGCCAAGGCAAAAATTGCAGGGCTTATGCCTGCTTTTTCCGGGAAGGAATTTTCGTTGTTTTTTCCGATGAATCCGAGTCGCAAGAGTCACTGCTCGAGGTGTTGTCCAATCGTGACGAGAGGATTCGCACCCTGCTTCGCCAACGACTTCCGGTCCTGACGTCCCTCGCCGTGCTTGTCGCTGACCTTCAAAGCTCGGTGAAAATCTGCTCCGAACTGCCGCCGGAAGAGTATTTCGAACTCATCAATGAAATCTGGGGAGCGATGGAGCCGATCTTTCGCAGGTATCACGCGACCTGCGGCAAGCATGTGGGGGATGGCATGCTTTATTACTTCTTTCCGCAGCCAGACAGCGACTACCTGATGAATGCACTGTGCTGTGCTCAGGAAATGCGTAAGGAGATACAAAAGCTGAGCAAAGCTTGGCAGATACGCAAAAATTGGTTGAATGAACTTTACCTGAATACCGGAATCACTGAAGGACAGGAATGGTTGGGCACCTTCCAGTCAGCCACCAGTGTTGAGTTCGTGGTTCTTGGCGACACAATCAATCAAGCTGCACGGGTCTCGGACTTTGCACGCCACGGGGCAGTTTGGGTTACCAAGAGTCTGATCGGAAAATTGCCGGCGAAGGAACGTGCGCGTCTCAGGTACGGCGTTAGCCGCAAGGCACCGAGCGGTCAGAGTCTGTATGTTGCATCGAGTTTTGCCCAAGTATCTTCGCTATTGGAAGAGGGCAGCCTACGTAGTGAAAAGCTGCGCGACATTGCCACTTTGCCTATTACCGAAATTGTTGAAATTAGCAATTAGTTGGTTTTGTTTTTGCCAGCTGGCTGGGTCAGCAAAGCGGCTGTTTGCAATAGGTTGCTTTCGCAAGCAATGTTCTCCGCTGTCTTGCCCTCAGCACTCTTTAGACCTGGGTCTGTGTATTTGTCCAGCAGCATTCACGAAAGAATACCCCTGAATGAGTAACAAACAGGTAAAGTTCCCCGCCATCAGCGAGCTTTTTTTCCTTTTTGGCCCTTTTAAAAAATGCCTTTATCTGTAAGCTTTCCAAGTAAAACACCCCCAGCCATGAAATTTTCTCCAGTTCAATTTGATAGAGATACCCCCAATTAGGCTGGATGTCACGGGATTTTGCTAACCTTTGCTGGACTATAACTATGCGTTAATACAAAAGAAAACACCGCCACTAGGACGGTGTTGAAACCCTTTGGGGGTATTATTGGTGGAGGCGGCGGGAATTGAACCCGCGTCCGCAAGCACTCTACAGGCAGTTCTACATACTTAGTCAGGTTCTTTAATTTTATCTGTCAGACGCTAACCGACAAGCTGCTGACAAACGAGTTACCTTAAGTTTAGTGTTATGCAAAGTAACCCTGCGTAACACGATTCCATGTAATGACCTCACTCATCGCGACCATGCGGTCTTGAGCCCCTCCATGGACAGCAGGGTGTGAGGTCTAACAGACTAAGCTGCTAAAGAGTACTTTTCGTCGTTTGCGACTATTTTTTTTCCAGCTGATTTGCGAGGTTGCGGGTCCTCGGTATGCGCCACGCTGCTTTGCAACCTACGTCGAAGCCAGGTCGCCCCCGGTTCGTTTCGATTTTAAAACATAACAGATTGTACTGCATTAGTGTCGAGATTGTCCAAGAAGTTCCAGTTTGATCAAATATCCTTCAATATGATTTGAGTGATGTAGCGGCATTGCCCAGATTTCTAATAGCTCAGGAGTAGAAGATTCAGAGTATTGGCTGAAGTTATAGATGCCTCATCCAAGTTACGATTTGACATAATATACATTATGCGAAGTACAAGCACCACCTAGGCGGAATGGTTGTCGCCAAGGATTGGGCGGTTGGATGGGCGTTTGCAGGATAACGGGTTCTGGCATGTTGTTTACCCTTATCGGGTCACGGTGGGCACTCGTGGACCTGCCGCAAAGCGTGAAAAAAAGGCAGCACGGCAGGAAAAAAAGGCAGCACTGAGGGCGGTATGAAAATTCAAATAACTTTGACAGGAGATCGGAAAATCATGAACATACAAAAAGTCGGTGTAGTTTCGCACGTCCAAAAGGTCGCTAAAAACACGCTAAGTCATTGTAACTTTTATACATTATGCGAAGTATAAATGGGTGAGGTAAATCGCATTTTTTAATATATTTTTCAATAAATTCAATATGATATTAAGCATTCTTAAGATATCGAAGCATGTGTTTAACCGAGTGTTATGACAATCAGCTCCCAAACTGCCCCGCCAACCCATCCACTGTCATGTTTACCGCAATCGCGGTATGCGGGATCAGCACATAGCGCCAAGGCTTTCCACCATTAGTGCCAGCATAGTCGGATGCATTTCTACACCACTTGATTGCTGCTTCCTTCTTCGCCAAAACAATATCATCTTCCATCTGGTTACTGGCCATGGACTCAAACATATAGATGCCATCTTTCGTTTCAGCTACAAAATCAGGCTGATACTCCAAATGGTTGGCACCTTGTTTGTAGAAAATCTGGATTTTGGCAGGTTTAAAGCATTTTTCGGTATCTCAATCAAGAATCACTGCCAACACACGCTCAGCTTCCTAGTCGAATTTCTGCACCGGGTACAGGCAACTCATTGCTTGATGAAGAAATTAGGATTGCCGCGATGAATAAAATATTAAATAAAATCAAGATACTACGTTAATACGCATATTCATCTCCGACACCCAGCAGGGGTTCTTGTCCTATGCGAAGCAGAGCGTAGTGTAGGATCCTGCTAGGGGGAGAGCGAAGCGAGGAGGCGTGCCTTAAATATTAATGAGGCACTTGGTGCCTCTGCAAAAACAGTTTCCTGAAGTTGGCCGAAGTGGCTTCACCCACCTCCTCCACGCTGATCCCACGTAGCTTGGCAATTTCTTCAGCCACATGCTTAACATAGCCGGGCTGGTTGAGTTTGCCGCGAAATGGTACTGGTGCCAGGTAGGGGGAATCGGTTTCAATCAGCATGCTCTCAAGTGGAATATGCTTGGCTACTTCTTTGAGTTCAAAGGATTTTTTGAATGTAACTATCCCGGAAAAGGAAATGTAGAAGTTCATTTCTATCGCGGCCAGAGCCACTTCCATGCTTTCGGTAAAGCAGTGCATGACCCCTCCTACTCTTTCAGCGCCCTCTTCTTTCATTAGGCGTAATGTGTCAGCCGAAGCGGAACGGGTGTGAATAATTAAAGGCTTGTCGCTCTCAACGGCCGCTTTGATATGGGTGCGAAAACGGGTGCGTTGCCATTCCAAGTCACCTGTCAGGCGGAAGTAATCCAGCCCGGTTTCACCTATGGCGACCACCTTGGGGTGATGAGACAGGCGCACCAGTTCGGCCTGGGTTGGCTCATCCATCAGTTCATAGTCCGGATGCACACCTACTGAGGCGTAGATGTTGTCGTGTTGTTCTGCCAATGCCAGTATTTCCGGAAGCTTAGGCAATTCAACGGAAACGCACAGGGCGGTGGAGACCTTGTTAGCGCGCATGGTCGCCAGAACTTCGTCCATTTTGTCGGCTAGCTCGGGAAAGTTGATGTGGCAATGTGAGTCTATAAACATAAGGGCTCCTCTAAAATTGCCGTCGTCCCCGCGAAGGCGGGGAACCAGATGCTTGATTAGACTGGATTCCCGCCTTCGCGGGAATGACAAATGGGGTAAGCAGACAAACAGCTTCGCGGATGCTCGCAAAATATGAATTTTTCGAGGTGCCCATAAGTTCAAGCGTTTTTAGCAGGTTGTAACAATTGTTGATAAGCCAAAAGTATGGATTCAAACAGCAGCTTGGGATTCAAGGGATGAAAGGCTACACCCTTGGCCGTCTGCAATTCCTTTACATAGCGCAGCAAGGCCTGCAGGGATATATCTTTTGAGATATTTTTAATTAAATCAGATTGTTGCGGATAATATCTGATCACGCCAGCCAGTTTGTAACTAGCCAGGTCATAGCACCATTGTTGCAAGAAATGGATCACATTCACGGGAGCGGCTCGCTGTAGCTGCTCTGCAAGCGCTATAGCATCAAATCTTGTGATCTGTTTGATGGCTTCAAGTACTAGTTTATGCTCTTGTATTGCCGCACCTTCTCCTGCCCATTGCAATGCCAGCAGCGGTGCAAAACCCGATTGCGCCAGTAGCAAAGCCGGATCATCTACGCCCAGCTGCTTTAACCACAAGCTGCTGGCATCGCTAGCCGGCATAGGCACGGCAAAACTCAAGCTGCGGCTCAATATTGTCGGCAATAGTTGCTGGGGTTTATGGGTAACCAATATAAACAATAACTTGTCTGTCGGCTCCTCTAATGTTTTGAGTAAGGCATTGGCTGAATTGTTATTCATCGCTTCAGCCGGATGAATCACCACAACCCGATAGCCGCCACTATGCGCAGACAGGTTTACAAAAGTCGAGAGCGCACGAATTTGGTCTACCGAGATTTCACGAGAAGCCTTTTTGCCGCCTTCTTTCTCAGTGGCTTCATCTGTGACAGCCAAGGCATCGGGTTGGATCAGACGAAAATCGGGATTGGTTTGCTGTGAAAACCAGTGGCATGAAGGGCAAGTTTGGCAGGCAAAACCTGTGGTTAAAGGTGTCGCACACAACATGGACTGGGCATAATCCATGGCCAGATCCAACTTGCCTATGCCTTTTGCGCCTTTCAACAGCAAGGCATGCGGCAAGCGCCCGCGCAGGCCTTGCAAGCGTTGCCATGTTTCATGTTGCCATGGATATAGTTCTTTCATATCAAATTGATGAAACAATCTTCTGCAAATTCACTTTAACTTCGGCCGGTGTATGTTCAGCCCGGATAATGGCAAATCGCTGCGGATTTTGCTGTGCACGGGCGAGATAAGCGTTGCGCACTTTATCGAAAAAATCACTTTTTTCCTGCTCGAATTTGTCCAGCGGGACATGGGTCTGAGCAACATTATTGTTCAAACGCTGCCTTGCTATTTCGACCGGTATATCAAATAGCAAGGTCAGGTCGGGCTGCAACTCCCCCTGTACCCAACGTTCCAGTTGTTCCAGCTTTTCTACCGATACACCTCTTCCACCGCCTTGGTAGGCAAAGCTGGCATCGGTAAAGCGATCGGAGATCACCCAGGTGCCGCGTTGCAAGGCGGGTCTGATCACGCTTTCGATATGTTCTCGCCGCGCGGCAAACATTAGCAGTGCCTCTGTCTCGGCATGCATAGGCTCATGCAGCAGAATTTCGCGCAACTTTTCACCTAAAGGAGTGCCGCCGGGCTCTCGCGTTACCAGTAAATCAATACCTCTAGCCCTTAAGGTATCGGCGAACCAATTGAGATGGGTGCTTTTGCCCGCGCCATCTACGCCTTCAAAGGTGATAAATTTAGCTTTGTTCATTTTTGATTCAACTGATAACGGCCTACTGCCTTGTTATGGTCTTCCAACGAGTCAGAAAACTGAGAGCTTCCATCCCCACGTGCCACAAAATACAGGGCTGAACTTGTGGCAGGATGCAGGGTTGCATACAAGGAATCCTTCCCAGGTAGCGAAATCGGGGTGGGAGTTAAGCCGTTGCGCGTATAGGTATTGTACGCAGTGTCTTTAAGTAAATCCCGCTTGCGAATATTGCCATCATATTTATTACCCATGCCGTATATGACCGTTGGATCGGTCTGCAACATCATGCCAATGCGTAGGCGATTCACAAACACAGAGGCTATCATTTTACGGTCCTTTGCTTGACCCGTTTCTTTTTCCACAATCGATGCAAGAATCAGTGCCTCGTAGGGAGATCCCAACGGCGAATCCTTGTCTCGTGCTTGCCAGGCTTCCTGCAAATGTCGTTGCATATTCTGATACGCGCGTTTGATCAACGCAATATCGCTTGAACCAGCGGGAAAATTGTAAGTATCAGGAAAAAATAATCCTTCTGGATGTTTTTCTACTGCTCCAATCCGCTGCATGATTTCAGCATCACTCAACGACAAACTATCATGGCGTAATTTTGGACTGCTGTTCAGCGCCTCACGGAATTGTTTAAAGGTCCAGCCTTCAATAATGGTAAAGTCACTATGTACAACTCGCCCTTGGCTGACGATTTCCATTAATTCAACCATAGAGACAGGCTTGGTTAATTCGTAATTACCATACTTGATTTTTCCTGAAAGTCCCATGCTTCGACCAAGCAAAACGAATGATTGCGCATCACCTATAACACCCGCCTGTTTCAATTGATTTGCCACTACTTTCAGGCTGACGCCCGGTTGCAATGAAAAATCGAATGGCAGGCTTGGTGGTGTTAGTGGATGAGTGACATAATATCCCACTGCCCCAAGCAGAATAATGGCCACAAATAAAACCAAACCAAACAATCGCTTAATTAGATTCATTGCTCAACCATTCTTGAATTTGCAGGGAAACCGGAAAGTACTTACAACTGAAGCGGTAAAGTTCGCGAACAGGCCATAGTCCAATCACGCTATTTACAACAAATATCTCATCTGCTGCCAGCAGATCATCCATCGTTAATTCCGTTATTTTACATACGATTTTATGCTGTCGTGCGTAAGCTATCACCCGATCACGCTGTAATCCTGCCACGCCACACTTCGATAAATCGGGTGTATACAGCTTGCCATCACGCACCAGAAACAGGTTGCTGCGCGTTCCCTCAATGATATGACCCTCTTCGTCTTGCAATAGACCTTCGGCAATATTGATGTCATTCCACTCCGCTGCGGCCAGCACATTTTCCAAACGATTCAAATGCTTGATCCCAGCCAGCCGTGGTTGATGTCCCAAACGCAACTTACACACATGCATGGTGACACCCTGACTGGAATACGAATCTGGATATTCCGGAATAGGAGAAATACTGAGTATGCGTGTAACTTGCGGATTGGAGGAAGGAGCAAAACCTCTTGTAGCGGGCCCACGCGTAATCATTATTTTTGCGACAACATCAGACTTGTCCTGGATCAACTGCCCGAGTTCAGCAGAAAGAACGCTCATCGACGGGCAAACGATATCTAGTGCCTGGCAATCATGTTTAAGTTTGTCGTAATGTGATTGCCAAAGAAGCGGCTTGCCTAGCCGAACGAGTAGCGTGCGAAAAACACCGTCGCCGTACATCAGGCCACGGTCATTTGCTTTGATAGAGTTACACGGCAAGCCGTTGATTATCATGGCATATCTAGCCGAGCGTAGTGACGTTAGACCTTGCGGAACACTAAAGTACCGTTGGTACCGCCAAAGCCAAAGTTATTGTTTACCGCAACGTCGATCTTCATATTTCGCGCAGTGTTAGGACAATAGTCCAGATCGCATTCCGGATCCTGCTCGATGATATTGATGGTTGGCGGGGCAATCTGATGGTGAATGGCCAGCGCACAAAATAAAGATTCTATACCCCCTGCCCCACCCAGCAAATGGCCCGTCATCGACTTGGTCGAGCTGACTGTCACCTTTTTAGCATGATCACCCAAAGCCAGCTTGAGCGCCTCGGTTTCATTCTTGTCACCCAGTGGTGTAGATGTACCATGAGCATTGACGTAATCAACCTGATCAGGATTTAATCCTGCATTATTCAATGCATTCAACATGCTGCGCTTTGGACCATCAGTGCTCGGCGAAGTAATATGGTAGGCATCGCCACTCATGCCATAACCTGCAAGCTCAGCATAAATTCTTGCGCCTCGTGCCTTGGCATGTTCATATTCTTCCAGCACCAGTACACCCGCACCTTCGCCCATGATGAAGCCATCACGGTCTTTATCCCAAGGACGGCACGCAGTTGCGGGATCGTCATTGCGAGTGGAAAGTGCTTTAGCGGAAGAGAAACCACCAATTGCCAACGAACAAATAGTCGCCTCCGAGCCACCTGCCACCATCACATCGGCATCACCGTATTCAATGATGCGAGCAGACTCGCCTATGCAGTGTGTGCCGGTCGTACAAGCGGATACCATCGCCAGATTGGGGCCCTTTAATCCAAACATAATGGATAAATTGCCCGAAATCATGTTGATGATGGAACCCGGAATAAAAAATGGAGAGATTTTTCTTGGGCCACCGCCAAGATAAGCATTATGCGTGTCCTCGATCAGCGGCAAACCACCGATACCGGAACCAATATTCACACCGATACGTTCAGCATTTTGTTCCGTGACCTCGATACCCGAGTCTTTGAACGCTTCCATTCCGGCAATCAAACCGAAATGAATAAACCTGTCCATGCGACGAGCATCTTTTGCTGGTAAATACTGAGTGGCGTCAAAATCGCGTACCTCGCCAGCAATCTGGCAAGCAAACAGACTTGGGTCAAAATGCGTAATACGGCCAATACCAGACTTGCCGTTTACAATACTTTGCCACGCCTGGGCAACGCCAATACCCACCGGCGATACAATACCCAATCCGGTAATAACTACTCTGCGTTTAGCCAAACTCAACTCCGCTTACGAGGTAAAAATAAAAAACAAATCAATTACTTGGGATGAGCGGTCACGTAGTCAATCGCTTCTTGCACAGAAGTGATCTTTTCAGCATCTTCATCAGGAATTTCGCAGCCGAATTCTTCTTCCAGTGCCATTACCAGTTCAACTGTGTCGAGAGAGTCAGCACCCAAATCGTTCACAAATGAAGATTCATTCTTAACTTCCGTCTCGTTTACGCCCAACTGCTCGGCTACGATTTTCTTAACACGCTGTTCTATATCTGACATATGTATTCTCCCTACTTGAGTTAAGTTTCAAAAAACTTCGCTATTCTACCAAATTTGTCTCAAATTCCAAACTACAAAGCGTTTCTATTCCATGTGCATGCCGCCATTCACATGCAGAGTAGCCCCTGTGATGTATCCGGCGCCAGCACCGGCAAGAAACGCAACGGTCGCCGCTATATCAGATACCTGCCCCAAACGCTTTAAAGGCACCTGTTCAACCAGTTTGTCGCGCTGTTCCTGTGTCAATTCTTCTGTCATATCGGTTGCAATAAACCCGGGTGCAACACAGTTTACAGTGATATTTCGGCTACCCACCTCGCGTGCCAATGATTTGCTAAAACCGATCATGCCCGCCTTGGAAGCAGCATAATTACACTGACCAGCATTGCCCATGCTACCTACTACCGATGAAATATTGATAATGCGACCGTGACGCGCTTTCATCATGCCACGCATGACACCTTTGCTCAGCTTGAAAACAGAGGTCAGATTAGTGGAAATGATGTCGTTCCACTCCTCATCGCTCATACGCGCCAGCAAATTGTCTTTTGTAATTCCCGCGTTATTGACCAAAATGACGATGACGCCATATTGCTCAGCAATGGCTTTGAGTACTGCATCAACCTGAGCACTGTCGTTGACATTCAATGTCATTCCACAACCTTTTACACCCGCAGCATCCAGATAGGCGCTAATCGCTTGCGCACCTTTATCAGTGGTGGCGGTACCCACAACAGTTGCACCCAACTTGCCCAGTTCAAGCGCAATAGCTTGGCCTATGCCACGACTTGCGCCTGTTACCAAAGCAGTTTGTCCTTGTAAACTCATATTTTCTCCCTGTGTTAAACCAGCACAGCCAATGTTGCCTGCAAAGCAGCGCCATCATTCAGCGTCAATGCCAGCTGGTTGGTATCGTTACGTTTATTTAGACCTACTAAAACTTTACCAGGCGCGCACTCCACGTTGTGGGTAATGCCGTGCTTGCCAAAATACTGCACGGTTTCCACCCAACGTACAGGAGAGTAGAGTTGGCGAACCAGCGCATCCTTAATGGAAGCAGCATCGGTATAGCTCTTTACGTCTGCATTGTGCACGACGGGTACTGACGGCGTCTGCATCGCAACATTATTTAAATAAGCACGCAGTTTTTCTGCTGCACCCTTAAGCAGACTGCAATGGGATGGTACGCTCATCGGCAACATCAAGGCACGCTTGGCACCTTTGACTTTGGCCAGCGCCATGCCGCGCTCAACCGCTGCGCGGTTACCGGCGATGACGATTTGACCGGGGGAATTGTAATTGACGGCTTCCAGTACTTCACTTTGTGCGGCTTCTTTACATACTTCGCGCACCACTTCGTCTTCAAGCCCGAGAATCGCAGCGATGCCGCCCACGCCTTCCGGCACTGCCTGCTGCATGCACTCTGCGCGGTAACGCACCAGTGGCAAAGCATCGGCAAACTTGAGCGCTCCAGACGCAACCAGTGCGGTATATTCGCCCAGACTGTGACCCGCCATCATTGTTGGCACAGGTGCATTCAAACTTTGCCACGCACGATATACCGCAACTCCAGCTGTCAGCATGACTGGCTGTGTATTAATGGTTGCATTTAACTCGGCATCAGTGCCCTCGGCTACAAGCTGCCACAAGTCCTGCTTCAGCACCTCTGAAGCTTCGGCGAAGGTATCGCGAACAACAGAAAAGTCCGCATAGGCATTCATCATGCCGCGCGATTGAGAGCCCTGACCGGGAAAAACCAAAGCGTATTTAATCATAGTGATTTATGAGTCCTCTAAAAGTGCCGTTGTCCCCGCGAAGGCGGGGAACCAGATGCTTGATTAGACTGGATTCCCGCCTTCGCGGGAATGACAAAATATGAGTTTTTAGAGATGTCCTTATTCAGAAAAAGGTTACCAGCGAACCAGAGCTGCGCCCCAAGTGAAGCCGCCGCCGACAGCCTCCATCAACAGGTGTTGCCCGGGCTTGATACGCCCGTCGCGCACTGCGGTATCGAGTGCCAGAGGGATAGAAGCTGCGGAAGTATTGCCATGCGTTGCGACAGTCAATACAACCTTGTCCATGCCCAAGCCCAATTTTTTGGCGGTTGCCTCGATGATGCGGACATTTGCCTGATGAGGAATCATCCAGTCAATATCTGTGCCTTTCATTTTGTTCTCGGCCAGGACTTCTTCAGCCACTTCGCTTAATGACTTGACCGCGAATTTGAATACGGCCTGACCGTCCATTTTGATAAACGGCTCACCTTGGATCTTGCCATTACTGATTTGGGCAGTAGCACTCAACAAGCAGCGCTGACTGCCATCGGCATGGAGTTTGGTCGAAAGAATTCCCGGTGTATCGCTGCGCTGTACAACGACCGCACCAGCGCCATCGCCAAACAATACGCACGTTGTCCGATCTTCCCAATTCAAAATTCTGGATAAAACCTCAGTGCCAACAACCAAAACATTACGCGCCTGCCCTCCGCGTATATACAAGTCTGCGGTATTCAGCGCGTAAATAAAACCGCTGCACACAGCCTGTATATCGAAGGCAATAGCACTTTTGATGCCCAGCTTGTCTTGCAGTACACAAGCAGTGCTGGGGAATATATGATCTGGTGTGGTGGTTGCTACGATAATAAGATCAATATCATTGGCGGTGATGCCAGCCGCTTCAATTGCCCGACTACTTGCCTGCAACGCCAAGTCACTGGACATTTCACCTTCAGCGGCAACATGGCGCTCGACAATACCGCTACGGCTGAAAATCCAGTCATGCGTCGTATCAACCATCTTTTCCAGATCGTAATTTGTTACAACCTTGGCTGGCAGATAGCTACCTGTGCCGATAATCTTGGAATGTATCAAAGGATGGCCTCTGCTATTTTTTTGTTTGCCAAATGCGAATTTTCAATGTGCGCGCTAATCTGCTGCAACATCCCACCACGCGCCTCTTCTGCCGCACGTTCAATCGCACACAGGAAGGCAAATTTATCAGCGGAGCCGTGGCTCTTTACGACTATCCCCTTAAGCCCGAGGAAGCTGGCACCATTATAACGCCTGCTGTCCACTCTACGCTTAAAGGCATTTAGAACAGGCATGGCGATCAAACCTGCCATCTTAGTAAAAATATTCCGTTTGAATTCTTCAGTCAGGAAGACACGTATCATATGTGCCAAGCCTTCGGTGGTCTTGAGGGAAACATTGCCTACAAAGCCATCGCAGACCACCACATCGGTAACGCCTTTGAAAATATCGTTGCCTTCAATGTTGCCGTAAAAATTAAGATCGCTGTTACGCAGCAACTCGGCTGCCTGCTTGACGACCTCATTCCCCTTGATATCTTCGCTGCCGATATTGAGCAAGCCGACGGTGGGACGCTCCTTGTGCTCAAGCACAGCAACCAGCGCACTTCCCATAATTCCAAATTGCAATAAATGCTCGGCAGTGCAGTCCACATTTGCGCCCAAATCCAGCATGCAGACTTGCCCCTTGATGGTGGGAAGATAGGACGCAATTGCCGGGCGGTCGATACCGGGCAGAGTTTTGAGCACATATCGAGCTGTTGCCATCAGCGCTCCGGTATTCCCGGCGCTGACACAAGCGCCCGCCTCGCCATTCTTGACCAGATTAATCGCCACGCGCATAGACGAGTCTTTCTTGCCGCGCAATGCAAGCTGCGGAGACTCGTCCATACCGACTACTTCACTGGCGGCATGAATACGCAATTGCGAGCTTGGCAACTTGAATGTGCCTAACTCGGCTTCAATGACATCAGTCAAGCCTACTAACACGATTGTGTCATTAGGATTTTTACGCAAGTAATCCAATGCGGCAGGGACAGTAACTTTGGGACCATGGTCCCCTCCCATTGCATCAATGGCTATTGTGATATCCAACAGGAGATCCTTTTAAACCGGAAATTCAGACCGGATTTCATAAAAAATTGACAACAGAAAAGCGCCCCATCTACAACTAGAAGAATAGGGCGCTATCATAGCGTGTCAAAGGGGCTTTATTCAGCGTTGGAATCAGCTTTGGTTTTGATAACTTTTTTGCCACGATAATAACCACTCGCGCTGATGTGATGACGCAAATGCATCTCACCGGTAGTAGGCTCGACAGACAATTGTGGCGCTGTCAGAAAATCGTGCGCACGGTGCATACCACGCTTGGATGGGGATTTTTTGTTTTGTTGAACTGCCATGATAATGACTCCTTAAAACTAATATTAAAATTACTTCTTCAATCCGGCCAGCACCGTAAACGGGTTATTTGACCGACTCAAACCTTCCACTGAAATCTCGCATTCGCCTAAACCATGTTTAGGCGCAATCGGCAGACTCAGCAGCAACTCTTCCTCAATTAACGCCAGCACATCAAGACGTTGATCGGCTGGGATACTATCCACCTCATCATCTTCAATGTCGTTACTATCCGTATCCCCTTCAGTAACCAGTCTCAATTTGCAAACCAGTTTTATCGGGTAGGACAAAGCGTTCAAGCAGCGCTGGCAACGCAAATTACACTGACCATCCAGCATCAACTCTAACTGTGGCTTCCCGTCATTTCCTGACAAGCCGCGCAATCTATAACTAATTTTTCCATCTAAATCAGCCAGCATGTCGGCCATTCTGGGTAACTCTGCCACCGGCACTTCACCGCTTAATTCTCCACCACCGTGGGCAAAGTCCAAGCTATCGATGAGAGGCCTTGTAAACATAAGCCGCGCATCATATAGATTTCACCCCTTAATGTCAAAGATTCCCATGTAACAATCGAAGCTAGGGGCACCTCTAAAAATTCAAACTTCGTCGAGATACTGCGTTGCTCAGAAATTTTTATCGCTTACATATCATACATATGCCGCGCTCAAAAATTTCATCGCGCCTTGCCTCTCTTAGAATTTTGAATTTTTAGAGGTGCCCCTATATCATTTATCACTGAGAAAATTCAACAACTTTGTCCTGCCGCAAAGCCAGAAGCCCAAGCCCACTGAAAATTGTAGCCACCCAGATGGCCAGTGACATCGAGCACCTCGCCAATAAAATATAGCCCGGGCACATCGTTGGCCTGCATGGTTTTGGAGGATAAGGCATGGGTATCCACACCGCCACAGGTCACTTCAGCCTTGGCATAGCCCAAGGTGCCGGTTGGCGTGATTTTCCAATCGTGCAGTTTTTCTGCCAACTGGCTCAATTCCTTGGCTGTATACTGATTCAGCGGCTTATTCTCGGCAACATGGCTAGAAAGCAATTTTTTGGCCGCCAACTGCGACAGCCACACCTCGATAAAACGCTTGGGCAGATATTGCGCCAAAAAATTATTCAGCAACATATGATTGCCGCGCTGCTCGTTAAAAATATCCTGCATCTCCATATCCGGCAGTAAATTGATATGTAGCGGTTGACCATGCTCCCAATAGGAAGAAATTTGCAAAATGGCAGGACCGCTTAATCCCCTATGTGTGATGAGCAGGTTTTCACGAAAAGCCTGCTTGCCAAAACTGAGCACTGCATCCACCGAAATACCGGACAAGCCGGCATACACGCCCCATTCCTCCGGGTGAAAGCTCAGTGGCACCAGCCCCGGCTTGAGCTTGGTTAGCGGAATGTTGAATTGCTCTGCAATCTTATAACCGAATGGCGTAGCGCCTATCTTGGGGATGGAAAGCCCGCCAGAGGCTATAACCAGAGACTGTGCATGGAATTTGCCGCAACTGCTAGCGACCGTAAAACCTGTTCCGTGTTCAACCTCGACTATGCTACATGGCATCAAAAACTTGACACCGGCTGCTTCGCATTCACTTTTAAGCAATTTAATAATAGCTTCAGAACCGTCATCGCAAAATAACTGCCCCAGCTTCTTTTCGTGATAAGCGATGCCATGCTGATTAAGCCAATTGATGAAATGCTGCGGTGTGTAACCCGCCAAGGCCGAACGGCAAAAATGCGGATTGGTGGAAATAAAATTTTCCGGCTTGGTGTTCAGATTGGTGAAATTGCAGCGGCCACCGCCTGAGATGCGAATTTTTTCAGCTAGTTTGGAGGAATGATCAATCAAGATTACCGAACGGCCGCGTTGTGCTGCCTGAAGAGCACACATCATGCCCGCTGCGCCAGCACCGATAATTAATACATCTATGTTTTTAGTCATAACATCAATTTAGTGAATCATCATCAGCTGATACAGACTGTGCTGAAGTTGACTGGGGTGTAAGTAGCGTATTCCAGCAAGGCTAGCAGCCTGCCTGGCTTAGACAAGGGTTTAATCGTAACATATTGATTGCATTCAATATTTTAGTTTAAATGGCAATCTGTATTTCTTTATGCCCTATTGGGAGCGCCGACGTCCTCGTCGGCATTTGATGACAGATGCCGACGAGGACGTCGGCGATCCCAGTTAGGGCTGATGAAAATACCGTCATCGACGTGCTTGAACTGGCTCATGTTGATCCTTTACGGTTGTGGTGATTTAACCCTGCGGGCTTGCGCTCATTTGAGCGCAATATTTCTCTAGGTTTTCAGGCAAATGATCGGGACAGAGGCCACACTGCTGGTTGCCCGGCACCGCGTAATCAATGAATTTCGGATATGACAAATCAAGGCTTGCCATGATCTCCCGGAACTGCTCTAGCGTGCGCTCCTGGCCCAGTCGCGGGTTGCGCTGTTTCTCCTGTCCAATGGAGGAGACGCGTCTATCATTGTAGTCATGGGCAGGATAAACGAGCGTTTCGTCCGGCAAAGAAAAAAGTTTTCCATGGACGCTTTTATACAAAGTGTCGGCATCGCCGTCCTGAAAGTCGGTACGGCCACAGGCTTCGATCAGCAACGCGTCCCCGGTGAAAATCCTGTAGCCGAACAGGTAAGCGAAATGTCCGGCGGTATGTCCGGGCGTATGCAGCGGTTGCAACTGGATACTCCCCACTTGTAAGGGTACGCCCTCTTCGATGCCAAGGTCGGTACAGGGTAAGCGATCGAAAGCCGGTGCGGCGATCTTGCTGCCCACCCTTTTTTTTAGTTCGCGTGCGGCAGTAATATGATCCGCATGGATATGGGTATCCACGGTGTAGGCCAGCGTCAGCCCCAGTTGGCTGATTTCGGACAGGTCACGCTCTATCGAGACGATCACTGGATCAATCAATACCGCAAACCCGGTTTCCTCGCAGCCCAACAAATACGTGTAAGTGCTGGATAGGGGCTCAAATAGTTGACGAAAGATCATGGGGATTCTCCTCTTGTCCCAAAAACGGCAGTTGTCCGCAGATTACACGGATTAACGCCGATTAAACATCATGTTATTCGTACAAATTTACTCACCAAATGGGTGAGCTGAATTTTCAGTTTTTTGTTTTTAATCAATCTAATCTGCGTAATCTGCGGATCGAACTGCTTTTTCTAGACTTATAGGTGCACACTAATTGTGGGGTAATAGGGGATAGACTTAACTGATCCCGCTTTCCCGTTCACATTAGAAAGTAGGCAATGTGAACGTAAGTTAAACAGCAACGACTTCGATGTCCGGCTCTATGCTTCGAACCAGATTTTCAATACCCCTGAGCGTGCCGGATATCGAGCTTGGACAGGTGCCGCATGCGCCCTGGTAGTGCACGCTGAGCAGGTTGCCAACCAGGCCAATCACTTTCAGATCGCCGCCATCGCTCTTCAGATAGGGGCGTATCTGTGCATCCAGCAGCGCGCTGATCGTATCGAGGCGCTGCTGATCTTCAGAGCTAAGATTGGCATTGGCTGTGGCCGCTGCTGCAACTGTGGCCTTTGTTTGCACATCCGCCGCCGGTGCGGCGCGAAGCGGCACGGCGATTTTGCGCACCAATTCCGGCCAGTCGGCGTCGCCGTCCTGTGTGACCGTGAGCCAGCGATCAACGTAAAACACATTGGTGACATGCTCGATGTCGAATAGCGCGGCGCCAAGTGCATCATTTTGCGCCTGCTCGGCGTTCTCATACGAGTGCGTGATGCCCCAGGTCAGCGGCTCCTTGAGAATAAACTTCACCGCGTTCGGATTGGGCGTGTCTTCGATTTCTGATATTTTTGGCATTTTCAGCTCCTCAAAGCGAAGGCACTCACGTGGTGCCGGGTAACTGCTCTGCGTTCTCTGTGGCCAAATATTTTTTAGGATTAAGCCGAAAAGGACGACCCGCCGAAAGATTGTCCAAGCCAAGCTGGATCCGCATCAAGTTGGCGCCAACCGCTGGCCGCGTGCGGGAGATCAAGGACATCGTGCGCGCCAACAATCTGGTGACGGTGTGCGAAGAGGCCTCTTGCCCCAACCTCGGCGAGTGTTGGAGTAAAGGCACCGCAACCTTCATGATCATGGGCGACAAATGCACGCGGCGCTGTCGGTTCTGCAACGTCAGCACGGGACGTCCGAATCCGCTGGACGTCAACGAGCCGGAACGCCTCGCTCAAACTGTTGCCCTGATGAAACTCAATTACGTCGTCATCACCTCGGTTGACCGCGATGATTTGCGCGACGGTGGCGCCAGCCATTTCGTCGAATGCATCACGCGCATTCGTGCACTAATGCCCGACACCTACATCGAAATACTGACGCCAGACTTCGGTGGCCGCCTAGCCCCTGCGTTGGAAATCCTCGCCACCGCGCCGCCGGACGTGTTGAACCACAACATCGAAACCGTGCCACGCTTATACAAGGAAGCACGCCCCGGTGCGGATTTTCAAAACTCGCTTAATCTACTCCAACGCTTCAAGGCCATGCACCCCACGATACCGACCAAGTCTGGCATCATGGTCGGGCTGGGCGAGACTGATGAGGAAGTCCTGCAAGTGCTGCGCGAATTGCGCGCCCACGATGTTTCCATGTTGACCATCGGTCAGTACCTGCAACCGTCCGGCGGTCACATGCCGGTGCTCCGCTACGTGCACCCGGACACGTTCAAAATGTATGCGGAAGCCGCCTACGAGATGGGCTTCGTGCACGCTGCCTCGGGCCCGCTGGTGCGCAGCTCATACCATGCAGATCAGCAGGCGCATGCAGCAGGGGTGTTTTGATGGATACTCTGCGTAAAAACCAAAACCAAGGAGACCAATGATGAGCAAAGAATACGTTTCAGATTTCGAGAAATACATGGATCAATACTTGAATGGCCATCCCGAAGCGGCCAAAGAGCAACGGCAGGCGGAAGTGATTTATTGGGTCAGTGTGGCAGCGCAAAGCGGTTTTTTCCCTTCTTTATCCGCGAAGAAGTAGCTAATGTAGTGTTGCACGCTATCTGAATCTTAAGCTGTAAGGATCAAATGCTTTAAGATTGGGTCTGGTGAGCGCCACATCCTCGTCGGCATCTATTATTCAAAAGCGAGACGCAGCCGCGTGTTGCTTATGTCAGATCAAAATTAAGCTCCTTCAATATTGCAACACAACACTAACGATGCAACACTTGACTACACCAGAGCTGGCCGCATGGCTAGCAAATGCATCGGGCGAGAAACCCGTATTACTCGACGTACGTGAGCCGTGGGAATTCCAGACTTGTCGTATAGACGGGTCGTTTAATATCCCGATGCATACCATCCCCGGCAAGCTGTCCGAGCTGAATGCTGCGCAGACTATCGTCTGCATCTGCCACCACGGCGTGCGCAGCAGGCAAGTCGCGTTATTTTTGGAACAGCATGGTTTTGCCAAAACTATCAACCTGACAGGTGGTGTCCACGACTGGGCTCAGCAAGTTGACTGTACGATGCCGATCTATTGAATTTCATATTACCTAATTAATTTAAGAGCCAAGGAACTTAGCCATGCACACCACTGAACCGAACCATACTCAACCACAAACACCGGACACATCACCCCAGCCAGCCGTTAGCGCCGACAAGCTGCCGGGGATACGTCATATCATCGCCGTCGGCAGCGGCAAGGGCGGCGTCGGAAAATCCACGGTGAGCGTCAATCTAGCACTCGCGCTGCAGCAGCTCGGGGCGCGCGTCGGGATCGTAGATGCCGACATCCTTGGCCCCAGTATCCCCGGCATGCTCGGCATTGCTACCGGTGAATCACCCGGGACGGCCCCAGACGGTAAGATGATCCCGGCAGAGCGGCACGGCCTGAAGGCGGTGTCGATGGCCATGCTCACCGGAGACGACAACCCGGCCGTGTTGCGCGGTCCGATGGTGGGGAAATACCTGAAGTTGTTCGTCAGCGGCGTGCAATGGGGTCAGCTAGACTATTTGATTCTCGACCTCCCGCCCGGGACCGGCGACACCCAGCTGACGCTGGCACAGAGTATGCCGCTATCGGGCGTGGTGATCGTGACGACACCACAGACCGTGAGCCTCAAGATCGCCCGCCGAGGCTTGCGCATGTTCCAGACAGTGCAGGTCAAGATTCTTGGGATCGTCGAAAACATGCGCACCTTCACCTGCCCCCACTGCGGCGAGAACACGGATATCTTCCGTCACGGCGGCGGCGAGCAGATGAGCCAGGAGCTCGGCGTTCCCTTCCTGGGTGCTTTACCTCTCGATATTGATGTCGTCGTCTGCGGTGATGAGGGTAGCCCGATCGTGTCTGCCCAGCCAAACTCGGTCAGCGCCAAGGTGTATGCCAGCATCGCCACGGCGCTGATGGAGCAGCTCAACGCAGCGGTCACTGTGCTGAAGCCCTTTGTGTGGAAGTGGGACAGTAACGAGGGGGCGCCAGCTTGGATGGAAATTGCGGCCAAGCCTGCGGGATCGCAGCACACACCCATCGGTTTACTGCGGCGCGATCCGCGTACCTTATCCATCCTGTGGGAGGACGGTCATCGCAACGATTTCGACGTCCGCGACCTGCGTTTGGCATGTCCTTGCGCCCTCTGTATCTCAGAGATGACCGGAGAAAAGCTGCTCGATCCAAAGACGATCAAATCTGATGTAAGCCCGCGACAGATCATGAGCATAGGCAACTACGCGATCAAGCTCGATTGGAGCGACGGCCATAATACCGGGATATATTCGTTTAGCAGCCTGCGTGACTTAGGTGCGCTCGCTGCGGCGGAGAGTATTGAAAATGTCTGATTTCCAGCGTGCCGATATGCCGATCAGCATACGCGCAGAGACTTCGCTCATCGACCTCGACACGTGCAAGTTCATCGTGAGCCGACCCGTACATCCTGGCGGCCCATTCTTTTTCGGCAACAAGGAACGAGCCGCCGGATCGCCGCTCGCCGAGCGATTGTTCGCCCTCCCCGGCGTGGCCAACGTACTCATTGCCGAGAACATTGTAACCATCTGCAAGGAGCCGGCCGCCTCGTGGTCAGGACTGAAAGCCGCCATCGGCACAGCCATCCGCACGCAGCTGCTGACTGGCGTACCGGCGATATTGGAAATGCATCTATACAGCGGTACGCAAGGAAGATCCGATGCAGAGCTTCAGACCGTTGTTCAGGAGCTGCTGGACAAGCAGGTCAATAAATCAATCGCTAACCACGGCGGGAAGATTTCGATTGTGGAGATCCGGCAAGGGAAGCTTTTCATCACCATGAGCGGCGGCTGCCAGGGATGCGCATCCTCTCAAGTGACGCTGCGGCAGGGATTCGAAGTCATGCTAAAAAGAGTCGCCCCGGAAATCGAGGAAATTGTGGATACGACCAACCACGCTGCGGGGAAGCAGCCGTTTTACCCTCGCCCTGAGTAAACCAAGAGTAGAGCTATGGACACCTCAAAAAAGCCAGATTTTATCCCAACCGTCGCGACGCTAGACGATCTCGCAAAGTTGGCAAACTACTCGCTGATGGACACGCTCAACTGCGATCCTGACGCGACAAAAAATGGTATTGACCACGCGCCGCGAGAAGTCTTCACCGGCCACTATGTCCCCGTTAATCCCACGCCAATAAAAGACCCCGAGTACGTCGCGCACAGCAAAAACTTTTTTCGCGAACTGGGCTTTGCGGACAGCATCGCACAGTCGGCCGACTTCATCCGCATGTTTTCCGGTGATCTCTCTCAGGTACCGGAGACTATGCGCAAGGTCGGTTGGGCGACTGGCTACGCACTTTCCATCTTCGGCACTGAATACTACCAGCAGTGCCCCTTCCAAACCGGCAACGGCTACGGTGACGGTCGCGCAGTTTCCGTACTTGAGGCCGTCATCAACGGTCAACGTTGGGAAATGCAACTAAAAGGTGGCGGCCGCACGCCATACTGCCGTGGTGGGGATGGTCGTGCCGTCCTGCGCTCGAGTGTCCGCGAATTTTTGGCACAGGAGCACATGCACGCGCTCGGCGTTCCAACCTCACGCTCACTGAGTTTGTACGTGTCGAAAACAGAGAAGGTCAAGCGGCCGTGGTACTCGGAGGGCTCGCGCTCGACTGACCCCGACATGATGATATCGGAGGCCGTCGCCATCTCCACGCGCGTCGCACCTTCGTTCATTCGGGTCGGCCAACTCGAGCTCTTCGGTCGCCGTGCCCGCAAGAATGAACACCCGCAAGCGATGGAGGAGCTCGAAAATATTGTGTTGCACGCGATCGATCGTGAGTACGGAGATGTCATCGACAAGACATTAAGCATCGCAGAAAAAGTGGTGTTACTCGCGCACGAGTTCCGCAGCCGCCTTACCTCGCTGGTGGCGAACTGGATCCGCGTCGGCTACTGCCAGGGCAACTTCAACAGCGACAACTGTGCGGCCGGTGGTTTTACACTCGACTACGGCCCATTCGGATTCATTGATGTGTTCAACCCGCACTACCAGCCATGGACGGGTGGCGGACAGCACTTCTCGTTCCTCAACCAATCAGCCGCTGCTGAACGCAACTTCCACATGTTTTACGCGGCGTTGCGGCTGTTGCTGACGTCGCATGAGGACGCTTTGCAACAGCTCGATGAGATTCGAAATGGCTTTTCGCAAGTGATGCAAGCGCAAATGGAGAAGATGTGGGCTGCCAAATTGGGACTAGTCACTTTTCACGCAGCGTTGTTCAGTGAGCTTGCTACACTCATGCTACAAACACCTGTCGATTACACCATCTTCTTCCGCGAGCTCTCGATGCTACCTGACGATATAGTCCCACTCAAAAAAAGCTTCTACAAGGACTCTGAAGAGATGGACAAGCGCTGGTCAGAGTGGCTCACAAAATGGAAATCGCTCATAGTCAGCGACGCGAATGCTGCGCAGCCCCCTTCCCGTGAAGCGCTCTCTAGGCAGATGAAACTCGTCAACCCAAAATACATTTTGCGCGAGTGGTTCCTTGTTCCTGCGTACAGCCAAGCGAGCGCGGGCAACTACGCTCTAGTTCGAGAACTACAGGAAGTCATGACCCAGCCATACGCCGAGCAGACTATGGAGGTGGAGGCAAAATACTATAGGCTGAAACCATCTGAGTTCTTTGAGGTCGGAGGATTGTCGCATGTGAGCTGCTCGTCGTGATTTTTCGAAAACTGACAGTCCCGGGATGGCGCCCCGTTGGCGACCTTAGCTGCGTATAATTTCGAGGCAGAACAATGAGCATGGCTGATGAACTCAACGATCCGAAATCTTTTTTGACACGGGAAGAATCGGCGGTAGTATTACAGGCTGATGCGAGGCAGGGCATCGCCCGCGCGCAACGTTTGCTGGCTACGCGCTACCTGCGCGGCCGTGGTGTAGCTAAGGACGAGGCCATCGCCTTTTATTGGATGGAGCTCGCCGCACAACAAAACTATGCCACGGCTCAGCGCAGCCTGGGCGAGCTTTACGAAAACGGGGTGGGTATTACGCTGGACATTACCATAGCGTCTCATTGGTATGATCTCGCAGCACTGCAAGGCGATGCAATCGCCCAAAAACATTTGCAACGACTAGCACTGACTACCACATAACTTTAGGTTAATCCAAGCAACAAGGAAACCCCCATGAGCACCAAGATAATACCCATCATTAACCAGCGCGTCGCCAGCCCTTTACTGGCCATTCCTGCGCACTCACCTGCCCCCAGCGGCACGCTCGCGGACACGCGCGGTAGGCACTTACGCGACCTGCGCATTTCAGTAACCGACCGCTGCAACTTCCGCTGCACCTACTGCATGCCCAAATCAGTATTCGACAAGGACTACCAATATTTACCAAAAGCCGAGCTGTTAAGTTTCGATGAAATCACGCGCATGACACGATTGTTCGTCCCACACGGTGTTGATAAAATTCGCCTCACTGGCGGCGAACCCCTGCTGCGTAAAAACATCGAGGTTTTGGTCGGAATGCTGGCAGCCCTCAAGACGCATGACGGGAAACCATTGGATATAACCCTCACCACCAACGCCACGCTACTGCCCAAGAAAGCCCCCGCGCTCCGTGCCGCAGGTCTGAAGCGTGTCACTGTCTCGCTCGATTCGCTGGATGAAGTCACATTCCGCGCCATGAACGACGTGGATTTTCCGGTGATCGATGTGTTAAATGGCATCGATGCTGCGCACGACGCGGGTTTTACGTCCATCAAGATCAACATGGTGGTGAAGAAAGGTGTCAACGATCAGGACGTCGTTGCAATGGCCCGGCACTTCAAGGGTAGCGGCCACATCGTGCGCTTCATAGAATTCATGGATGTGGGCTCCTCCAATGGCTGGCGTATGAACGATGTTGTGCCCTCGGCCGAGATCGTGCGCATGATCAACGCGGAGATGCCGCTCATCGGAGCAGAAGCCAACTACACCGGTGAAGTCGCCCAACGCTGGGCCTATGCGGATGGCAGCGGCGAAATCGGCGTCATCTCCAGCGTGACCCAAGCCTTTTGTTCCACCTGCACTCGCGCCCGACTTTCAACCGATGGCAAGTTGTATACTTGCCTGTTCGCACAGTCCGGCCATGATTTGCGCGCGCTCATGCGTGCGGGAAAAACCGACCAGGAAATCGCTGGTGCAATAGGGCTGATCTGGAACCAGCGTGTAGATAATTATTCGGAAATTCGCACAGAAGAAACTGCGCGGAGCAAGAAAGTTGAAATGTCTTTTATAGGCGGCTGAGATCCATGCACTTGCAGCGTAAGCCAGATTACTGGGAAAACAGCCACTAAAAAACCACAGGAATAACCATGACCAAAACCAGAAAAGAACACGACTCATTCGGCGCCATTGAGGTTCCAGCCGATCGGCTATGGGGCGCACAGACTCAGCGCTCGTTGGAGCATTTCCATATTTCTTCCGAACGCATGCCGCAGGAACTTATCCTTGCGTTGGCGCAAGTCAAGCGCGCTTGCGCGCTGGTTAATCACAAGCTGAGCTTGTTAAACGCCGACAAGGCAAATGCCATCGTGCAGGCAGCGGATGAAATACTGCTCAGTCAGCATGAGCAGGAATTTCCGCTGTCTGTGTGGCAGACGGGTTCGGGCACACAGACCAATATGAACTTGAACGAGGTGCTCGCCAACCGTGCCTCGGAGCTACTCGGCGGAGCACGCGGCGAAGGCAGGCTGGTGCACCCCAACGACGAGGTGAATCTCGGCCAGTCGTCCAACGATATTTTCCCCACTGCGATGCATGTCGCCGCTGTTATCGGCATCACACAGGGATTGCTCCCGGCACTGCACCGGCTGCGCGCGACGCTGGATGAAAAATCACGCAGCTTCGACAATATTGTAAAGATTGGCCGCACCCATTTGCAAGACGCGACCCCGCTGACACTAGGGCAGGAATTCTCCGCTTACGTGGCGCAGCTCGGCCATGCAGAATCTATCATTAACGCCACCCTGCCACCATTGTGCGAACTGGCGGCAGGTGGCACGGCAGTGGGGACAGGGCTTAACACGCACCGCGAATTCGGCGCGCGCGTTGCGGCTGAGTTAGCTCAGACTAGCGGCTTGCCGTTTAAAAGCGCCAGCAATAAGTTCGCCGCATTGGCCGCGCACGATGCGCTGGTGGCCGCACATGGCACGCTCAAAACACTCGCTGCCGCGCTGATGAAAATTGCCAACGACATCCGCTGGCTAGCTTCGGGACCACGCTCCGGGCTGGGGGAAATCAAGATACCGGAGAACGAGCCGGGTAGCTCCATCATGCCGGGCAAGGTCAATCCCACCCAGTGCGAAGCGCTCACCATGCTGTGTTGTCAGGTCTTCGGCAACGATGTGGCAATCAACTTCGGTGGCGCTTTAGGAAACTTCGAGCTCAATGTTTTCAAACCGCTCATCGCGCATAATTTTCTGCAAAGCGTGCGACTGCTGGCTGATGGCATGGCCAGCTTCGAGGAACATTGTGTGCGCGGCATAGAAGCCGATCTGGAACGGATTGAAGCATTGTTGCAACGCTCGTTGATGCTGGTGACGGCATTGACGCCGCATATCGGCTATGACCGCGCTGCCGAGATTGCGAAAAAGGCGCACCAAGAAAATAGCACACTGAAGCAGGCAGCGCTGGCGCTGGCTTATGTTAGCGCAGATGATTTTGAGCGCTGGGTGCAACCGTCCAAAATGACTCACCCTGACTAGTGTCGCGTCAAGCATCAAATGACGGATAGATTTGTTTGAGCATTGGTAGGGTGGATAAGGTCGCAGGCCGCATCCACCGTGCGATGGTGGATGCGCTGCGCTTATCCACCCTACAAAAAAATATTAAATACAATCAATATGTTACATTAAATAGAATGCATCCACGTCACTGGGAACAACACCGCACTGAACGCACCGGCTGGCTTCGCGCCGCGGTATTAGGCGCGAACGATGGTATCGTTTCCACCGCGAGCCTGGTGCTAGGTGTTGCGGCTGCGCAAGTGACTCACAGCAATATATTGATCGTGGGGGTTGCCGGCTTGGTCGCGGGGGCCATGTCGATGGCTGCAGGCGAATATGTGTCGGTCCACTCACAGGCAGACACCGAACAGGCGGACATCGAGCGTGAACGCAAGGAAATCAAGAATGATTATCCAGGCGAGAGCAAAGAACTGGCGGCGATCTACGTCGGTCGAGGCCTAGATCCTGCGCTTGCGCAGCAGGTCGCCGATCAACTCATGGCGCATGACGCGGTCGGCGCACATACCCGCGATGAACTCGGGATTTCCGCTTCGCTGAGTGCGAGTCCGCTACAGGCTGCCTTTGCTTCCGCCGCCAGCTTCACTGTGGGCGCAGCCATGCCTCTCTTAGTCACGGCATTAGCCCCAGAGGCGAGCCTGATCCCCATCGTCGCAGTTACTTCGCTGGTGTTCCTCGCGCTTCTGGGTGCGCTAGCTGCGCGTGCTGGCGGCGCGCGTGTGACGGTGGGTGCAATCCGCGTCACGTTCTGGGGTGCGCTGGCCATGGGGTTAACCGCTGGTGTCGGAACGCTGTTTGGGATATTGGTGTAAGCGGATACAACGATCCAAAATAAGCCATTAGCCTCGTCATTCCCGCGCAGGCGGGAATCCAGCAATAAAACATTCCACGAAGCGGAGAGAG
>JBCKTZ010000010.1:0-32017 GCA_038925245.1 Gallionellaceae bacterium | reverse complement strand
CCGGAAATACTTAGATCATGCTGCGACTCACAGAAATCAAACTTCCCCTAGATCACCACGAGAACGAGCTGCCTGCTGCAATTGTCACACGCTTGAAGATCAAGCCAGAAGAGTTGATCAGCCACACCGTATTCCGCCGTGGCTATGATGCGCGCAAACCGTCCGCGATCAGCCTGATCTATACACTGGATGTAGAGATAAAAAACGAAGCTGCCGTACTCAAGCACCTGCAAGGCACACCGCATATCACCACCAGCCCCGACACCAGCTACCACTTCGTCGCCCACGCTCCCGACAATATTACAGAGCGCCCTGTCGTCATCGGCACCGGCCCCTGCGGTCTGTTTGCCGGATTGCTATTGGCGCAAATGGGCTTCCGCCCGATCATTTTGGAGCGTGGCAAAGCGGTGCGCGAACGCACCAAGGATACCTTCGGACTTTGGCGGCAAAGCAAACTTGACCCCGAATCCAATGTGCAATTTGGTGAAGGCGGTGCGGGCACTTTTTCAGACGGCAAACTGCATAGCCAGATCAAGGATCCAAAACACTATGGCCGCAAGGTTCTGACAGAATTCGTCAAAGCCGGTGCGCCACCCGAAATCATGTACGTGAGCAAACCGCATATCGGCACCTTTAAGTTGGTGGGCATGGTGGAAGAAATGCGCGCCACCATTGAATCACTGGGCGGAGAAATACGCTTCACGAGCAGGGTCGATGACATCCTGATCGACAACCACAAGGTTCAAGGTGTTGTGCTGTCCAACGGCGACAAAATATCGACCCACCACGTCGTATTGGCGACGGGCCATAGTGCACGCGACACTTTTGAAATGTTGCATAAGCGCGGCGTCTATCTGGAAGCCAAACCTTTCTCGATCGGCTTTCGCATCGAACACCCCCAGTCCCTGATAGACCGTAACCGCTTTGGCGTTAATGCAGGTAATCCATTATTGGGTGCGGCGGATTACAAGCTGGTTCACCACTGTAGCAATGGCCGTTCGGTCTACAGCTTCTGCATGTGCCCGGGTGGAACAGTAGTCGCTGCAACTTCCGAAGTTGGCAGAGTGGTGACCAATGGTATGAGCCAATATTCACGCAATGAACGCAACGCCAACAGCGGCATTGTTGTAGGCATCAACCCTGAAGATTATCCCGGCGATGCACTAGCGGGAATAGAATTTCAACGAAAGTGGGAAAGTCGAGCTTATGAATTGGGTGGTGGAAACTACAATGCACCTAGCCAATTAGTGGGGGATTTCCTCGGCCGTCGCCCATCAACAGCATTGGGGTCAGTTATCCCCTCTTACACACCCGGAGTAACACTGACTGACCTGAGTACTGCCCTGCCCGATTATGTCATCGCCGCAATCAGAGAAGCCCTGCCTGTATTTGAAAAACAAATCAAGGGATACGCAATGAATGATGCAGTGCTCACCGGCGTAGAGACCCGAACTTCAACACCCGTGCGTATCAAACGCAAACAGGACTATCAAAGCATCAATACCATTGGGCTTTATCCTGCAGGAGAGGGGGCTGGATATGCGGGTGGCATATTGTCTGCAGCCGTGGATGGGATTGAGGTCGCCGAGGCTGTTGCCTTAAGTATGCTTGCATCGGCAAAAGAATAACTAGTACCATGTAACACATCAAATGCCGGATAGAGTTGTTGAGCATTGGTAGGGTGGATAAGGTTGCAGGCCGCATCCACCGTGCGATGGTGGATGCGCTGCGCTTATCCACCCTACAAATTTATCCGCAGTTATAAATTTGACATGGTATCCGTAGGTCGGGTTAGGTGCGTTTTTTGCGCCGTATCCCGACGCTTTACCAAGATCACTAATGCCGCGCTTCACCCGCTGGCAGTGCGATGGCATCGACAAATATCACTTCGGCATCGATTTTGTCAAATTCATAACGCTGGTTGCAGAATTCACAATGCACTTCAATGAATTCACGTTCGGCCAAAATGCCATCAATCTCCTCACGCCCCAACATTTGCAACATTGTCGCAACATTTTCCCGTGAACAAGAACAATGAAACTCCACTCTCTGTGTCTCGAACAATCGAATATCGTCCTCGTTGTACAGCCGTTGAATCAGCGTTTTGGCAGGCAGCGATAACAACTCTTCATTTTTTAGCGTATCTGCAAGAATGACTACACGTCGCCATGAATCTGCATCGGCGACCTCTGGTTGATTATCTGGACTTTGCTTGGCCGTATTAGGCATTTTTTGCAGCAGCATGCCAGCGGCTTGTTGCCCATCTGCGGTCAGCCACAAACGCGTTTCCAGTTGCTCTGAGTTGCTCATGTAATTTTGCATAATCTCTGCCACACTTGTACCTTCTATTGCGACTATCCCCTGATAGGGCTGCCCACCATCTTTAGGATCAAGTGTAATTACAAACTGCCCTTCTCCGATCAGTTCTGCAAAGCTTCGCTGTGACAAATCACCGGACCACTTGGCTGTAGCCCGCAGCTTCATATCACCGCTACATTCCACCACCAATAGTTTTACAGCGCCCTTACCCATAATTTGCAGGACAAGTGAACCCTGCAACTTTAATGTTGCAGCAAGCAACGCAGCAGCTGCAGTAAGCTCACCCATGATGTTGCGCAGTACTTCCGGATAATCATGTCGTTCCAGTACGCTGCGCCAGGATGCGTCAAGATGAACCAGTTCACCGCGAATTGGCTCATGCTCGAATAAAAATCTCTGGAGAGAATCAGATTGTGGGATGTTATTCATGAGGAAATAATAGAATGCAAGGGTAAGGATCTAGCCCGAACGAGCCTAGCCATATATAGAACTTCGCTGGATTAGTTTAATAAAGCACGCAAATCCTGAGCAATGATTGCTGCGCCCTGTCCATAACTCATAAACAGCCTGAGCTTGCCAGACTGGTCGAATACATATGTACCGGCAGTGTGATCGACATCATATCTCTGACCGTCTTTACTTTTTTGCTTCTGATAGAAAATACGAAAGTCTTTGGCAACTTTAGCGGTTGCTGCTTCATCACCGAACAATCCAAGGAAGCCCGGATTAAATGCGGGTACATATTTTGACAGCAGGGCTTGCGTATCCCGTGCAGGATCAACCGTAACAAATAGCACCTGAACCTTGTCGGCATCTTTACCTAGAAGTACCAGCGCCTGTGCCATATCCGACATTGTTGTCGGACAGACATCCGGACAGTTGGTGTAGCCAAAAAACATGACGACTGCCTTACCTTTGAAATCTGCCAGTGTTCTGGCTTTACCGTTATGGTCTGTCAGCTGGAAATTTGTACCAAAATCAACACCGGTGATATCGGTAGAGTGAAATTTCTTGGTAGAAGTTTGCTGGTTGCAACCTGTCAATACGAACAGGAACAAAAATCCCAACATACCGAACAAGAATTTTGCTTTCGAATATTGCATCTTCTATTTTCTTCCTGTTTAAATATTGCAGCTAGTGCCATGTAACATTTATAACTGCGGATAAATTTTGTAGGGTGGATGCGCTGCGCTTATCCACCCTACCAATGCTCAAACAACTCTATCTGTCATTTGATATGTTCCAAGGTACTAGGCTGGATATTGGACGACTAGCTAAAACTCAACACTATCTTGAAATAATGGTCTATCAACAACATCGCAAACAGCAACATCAGATAATTGATCGAATATGTAAAGGTACTTTTTGCCAAGGCATCGCTATAGCCGCGATACAGCTTAATAACGTAATACAGGAAGCCTGCACCAAGCAAAACTGCACCAAGCAGGTAAATCAAACCACTCATCCCCATCACAAACGGTATGAGTGTGGCAGCGACTAGGATGATGGTATATAGCAGCATGTGCAACAAAGTAAACGCATCGCCGTGTGTAACAGGCAGCATGGGCAGGCCAGATTTCACATACTCAGCCTTGCGATACAGTGCCAGTGCCCAGAAATGCGGAGGCGTCCACAGAAATATAATCAGAAACAGAATCATCGCTTCAGGGGTGACACTGTTAGTGACTGCGGCCCATCCCAGTATGGGTGGCATCGCGCCTGAAGCGCCGCCGATGACAATATTCAAAGGCGTATTGGGCTTTAGAAACACGGTGTAAATCACTGCATAGCCAAAAAATGTTGCCAAGGTGAGCCACATCGTTAAGGGGTTAACAAAGAAATACAACAGTGCCAGTCCGCTCAAGCCGAGTATGGATGCAAATATACTGGTCTCCAGTGAAGTCACGCGACCGGTAGGCAATGGGCGACCCTGAGTGCGCGCCATACGCGCATCAATCTCCTGCTCTATAAGGCAATTAAACGCAGCTGCTGCCCCTGACACCATACCTATACCTACAGTAACCGCCAGCAGCAATGGCCATGGCACCATGCCGGGAGTAGCCAGAAATGTTCCGATTACGGCAGTAAATACAATTAACGCTGTCACACGAGGTTTGCATAACTGAAAAAAACTTTTACAGCTCTCTGTGCATTGTTGCAAAACTAAGGTAGTGCTCATGCAATACTCCTAAATAATCTTACTTGAACTCTCGCCACCAACAATATTTCTTTGGCGGCTCATTAATACCAAACAATCCCACGCAACGTCATTCCCGCGCAGGCGGGAATGACGGGTTTTCGTCTAATGGACAATCTGGTTTAATACCAATGTGTCAGGAAATCTGAAGTCGCTATTTTTCGATGGAATATTTTAGCAGACGCACTAAGTCCTTACGTATACCGGCAGGATCAATTCCAGCTACGTAGCGCATCATCAGGTTACCCTGCGGGTCAATTAGATAAATAGCCCGGCCAGCAGTGACCGCTTCTGACTCCATACCAAATTCCAGCGCTAACTTTGATAATACTGTTTTATCGCCCTTCCAAACCTGCATTCCTGCATAGTCAGATAATTTGGCTGCCAAATTATCTATTGCTTTATCATCGGTCAAGATAAAAACTCGCTGCACCCTTTCTTGATCCTTGCCTTGTGAAATGTGAGTTTGACGCATCACATAAAGTTGCTTCATGCACTCTTCCGCACAACTTGCGGAATCAAAATAGACCATCGTCCATTTTCCATGCAGCTCGCTGAATTTAACCGCTTTGCCGTCCAGCGCCTGCATCGTTCTATCTTCAATCAAGCGTACGGGCTGTATCAGCTCACCGTGGTTCACGGTGGCAGCCGGTTTCCACCCGCTCAAATACATCAAAGTAGCCGCTACTACCGGTAGCGAAAATACTACGAGTACCATCACAAGCTTTCGTCTATTGGATTTTTTTTGTGACACATTATTGTTATTCATTCGTTTGATCCTTTGCTGGTATTTTTTTTAGATTTGTCACTAGATAAATAACAAGCAGCGCAATTGACAGCAAATACCACTGTATAGCATAACCTCTGTGCACGTCTATTCTGGAATCGGGTCGCGGCCAATCACGCACCAGTCCGCCAGCCGAACTGCTAGGATCCAATAAAATGATAATGGGGTGTATGGAAAACGATACGGCCTCTTTATAGCGATTGATGTTCAAATTTTGCCATACTATTTGCCATGATTCTTGTTTAATATCCGGCTTGCCTAATTCCAAATATTTACCTGATGGATCATGCGCATATCCCGTCACCTCTACTTCACCTTGGGGTATCTCGATCACAGGCAGGATATTCCTGTCTGCACCCACAGCCACCCAGCCCCTGTTTACCAAAATTCGCATATTGCTGCCACTGATATGCAATGGGGTGATTACATGATAGCCCGCCTGGCCTTTGCTAATCTGGTTATCTATCAGTACTTGGTACGCTGGCTCGTAGTATCCACGTGCTTTCACCCTGCTAAAGCGTACACTTTGCAAATCAATTGCTTCCGTAGCAATTTGAACAAGTTCAGATTTCTCGCGTTTGTCGTAAACTTCTTGCGAAGCCTGTTTCTGTTCAGCCTTGTTTGACTGCCATAGCCCTAGGCTCATTAGCAGTGGTAACAGCAACAATGTTGCAAGCGTCGGTATCAACTTCGGTTGGAAATGATAATTAAATATTTGCATAATCAATTGCTGGGTCGCATAATTTAGTATTAATCACAGGAAAACTTACTATGCTAGTCAAAATATTCATAATAGTTATGCTGCTACTGATCGTCGGAAGCTTGTTTAGTGCATTAGCATTGTTATACAAGGACAATGGAAGTGGCGAGCGTACCGTTAAAGCGCTAACAGTGCGCATTTCATTGTCCATCGCGTTATTTATATTCCTGATGCTTGGATTCTATTTCGGTCTCATACCTGCACGGGGTTGAAATTTACGCATCAAATGACGGATATAGTCGTCTGAGTTTTGGTAGGTGGGCAGGTCGTTATTGCCCACCGTTTCATTCTGCATTAATCCACACTAGCGTATACGTTTTCTCAATTTTAATTGTAAAACACCCCATCTCAAGCCTCACCAAAAAGGAGAAACTTGGGATGGGGTGCTTTTCAATTTGAATTTACAATTTTATTCCAAAATTAATCCGGACTAAAACAGTAATTCACAACTAAACTTTTACGGACTTTCGTCCGACCATCAATTACAGCCAGTAAACGAATACAAACAGTCCCAGCCATACTACGTCAACAAAGTGCCAATACCATGCCACACCTTCAAAACCAAAGTGAGAATCAGGTTTGAAATGGCCTTTCATCGAACGGACAAGAATCACTGTCAGCATGGCAGTTCCCAGCATCACGTGGAAGCCGTGGAAACCAGTGAGCAAGAAAAACGTTGCGCCATAAATACCCGCACCCATAGTCAGACCTAGATCATTATAAGCATGATAATACTCATAACCTTGCACGCCGATAAAGGTAACGGCCAAGGCAATCGTCAGGATCAAGCCCCAAACCAATTGAGGACGATTGTTTTTCAGCAAGCCCCAGTGTGCCCAGGTCAAGGTTGCACCTGAAGTAAGCAACAGCAAGGTATTGATTGCTGGTAGTCCCCAAGCTCCCATAGGCGAGAATTTTGGCATATCGGCGCCAGGGCCGCTTACCAATTGCTCTGTACCAACAGCAGCACCAGGCCAAGCAGCAACAAACTGAGGCCACAACTGCGCCATTGTGTCGCCAGAAGCCAAGTCGGGTACTGAAATCACACGTGCGTAATACAAAGCACCGAAAAATGCCGCGAAAAAGGTTACCTCGGAGATGATAAACCAGCTCATGCCCAAGCGGAATGATTTGTCCACTTGCTTGTTATACAAACCGGCTTCACTTTCACGGATAACATCACCGAACCATCCCCACATCATGAAAAGCAATATGCCTACGCCTGCCAGCAGAGTAATTCCACCCGCGCCATTTTTGCTCAGCATCAATAAAAATCCGATTGCCATAACAAACAGGGCCAGCGAACCAACAATTGGCCAGTGTGAGGGTGATGGCAAATAGTAACTGTCTTTATTTCCACTCATGTTTCTACTCCCTTATTATAAATATGATTTATTTCAAGCTTGTTAAAAATTTCTTTATTGAACCTCAAGTACCCTATTACACACTTCAGCTTTTTACCTCAAAAAATGTATATGACAGCGTAATGGTGTTCACATCCTTGGGTAAGTCAGGCGTAACTACAAACACCACCGGCATTACCCTACGTTCATGAGGCGCCATTTTTTGGTTAGTGAAACAAAAGCATTCAACTTTTTTAAAATACTTCTCGGACAGAGCAGGACCATAACTAGGTACTGCAACTCCTGCTGTTTCCCTATCTGTCGTATTGACCACTTCATACAGCACATTGGTCATTTCACCAGGATGAACTCTGATGCTTTTTTGTTGCGCCTCGAACTTCCACGGCAGTTTTTCGTTTGTATTTGCAACTAATTCAACCGTAATCCAGCGAGACTTGTCCACCTGCGTATTTGACGTATCAACATTTGTATTCGTTCTTGAATACGGATTTTTCGTGTTGGCATAGATATTTGATGAAGTATCCCGAGTCGCTTCAAGCCACCCTGCATCGCAAGCAATTTTGTAAATGGGAACCAATGCATAGGAAAAAGCCAGCATAGAAACAGCTAACAACGACAACTTTACAAGCAATGATTTAGTGGAGCTCCTTGTCGCCATGTTAAATAATTTTATCCAAAATAATTAGGCTAAATGATCCCACGGCTACACAAGCCAAAACCAGTGCTGTTATAAAATTCTTTCTTTGCATACTAATTATTCTGCCTCTTAATATATAGGGCACCTCTAAAAATCCAGATTTTAGTTCCGGCATAACCTAAAGGTTAGCCTTCACTGCAATTTCGTTGCATCCAAACTGCGAACTCTGAATTTTTAGAGCCACCCTATTCCGAGAACAGCAAGAGCCTGCGCCCCTGCCCTCAGGATTTATTTAACGACAGGTGGTGTTGCAAATGTGTGATACGGAGCTGGCGATGGAACAGTCCATTCCAGGGTATCAGCACCTTCCCAGGGGCTGTTACCGGCAGGCTTGCCGCCACGTACACACTTAATAACGATGTACAGGAACAACAACTGAGTTATACCGAACATGAAGCCACCAACACTGGAGATCATGTTGAACTCGGCAAACTGCAATGCATAGTCAGGAATACGACGTGGCATACCTGCCAACCCGAGGAAATGCTGGGGGAAGAAGGTTATATTGAAGCCTATGACTGACAACCAGAAGTGCCACTTGCCCAGTGTTTCGTCATACATATGCCCAGTCCACTTAGGCAACCAGTAGTAGGCACCGGCAAAAATCGCAAACAACGAGCCTGATACCAGTACATAGTGGAAGTGCGCCACTACGTAGTAAGTATCCTGCAACTGGATATCTACAGGCACTATGGCCAACACAACACCAGTGAATCCACCGATTGTGAAAAGTGCCACGAAACCGATAGAGAACAGCATTGGGGTTTCAAACGTCATCGAACCCTGCCACATTGTAGCGAGCCAGTTGAAAATCTTAACGCCGGTTGGTACCGCAATCAACATGGTGGCATACATAAAGAACAATTGAGCCGCTGTTGGCATACCGACAGTGTACATATGATGCGCCCAAACGATGAACGACAGAAACGCGATAGAAGCAGTCGCATAAACCATCGATGAATAACCAAACAGAGGCTTGCGCGCAAAGGTTGGGATAATCGTTGAGACAATGCCGAACGCAGGCAGAATCATGATATACACTTCAGGGTGACCGAAGAACCAGAAAAGATGCTGGAACATGACTGGGTCACCGCCGCCTGCGGCATTGAAGAAGTTCGTATCGAAATGCCTATCAGTCAGCAACATGGTTACTACACCTGCCAAAACAGGCATCGCAACTACCAACAGGTAAGCAGTAATAAACCATGTCCATACAAACAGAGGCATCTTCATGTATGTCATGCCAGGAGCGCGCATATTCATGATGGTGACGATAATGTTGATCGCGCCCATGATCGAGGAAATACCCAGGATATGCACGGCCAAGATGGTCATGTCACCGGATATACCACTCTGCATATACAAGGGAGGATACATAGTCCAACCACCTGAAACCGCACCGCCAGGCATGAAAAATGAAGCCACTAGAAGAATTGCAGCCACTGGCAACAGCCAGAAACTCCAGTTATTCATGCGTGGCAGCGCCATGTCCGGTGCGCCTATCATCAGCGGCACTTGCCAGTTAGCGAAACCAACAAAGGCTGGCATGATCGCGCCAAACACCATAATCAGGCCATGCATGGTTGTCAGCTGATTAAAGAACTCAGGCTGCATAAATTGCAAACCAGGCTGAAACAACTCTGCACGTACGCCCAACGCTAGGGAGCCCGCAAAGAAGAACATGAGAAAGCTAAAACAAAGGTATAGCGTGCCTATGTCTTTGTGGTTGGTGGTAGTTATCCAGCGCATTATTCCGCTGGGGCGATGATCATGGTCGTGCTCGTGAACTGCTTCCATATCCATTCCTCCTTAATTATTTTCTTAATGCTTTGATGTCGCTAGACTGAGTCACATCGCCGGTTTTATTGCTCCAGGCGTTGCGCACATAGGTTGATGCAGCGGCAATATCCGTATCGGACAGCTGCTTGCTAAAAGCAGGCATAGAAGTGCCAGCTTTACCGTTCATCACGATATCGAACAGTGCCGGCTTAGGACCATTTACGATCTTGGAACCGTCAAGTGCAGGGAACACGGGTGCCATCCCTTCACCTTTGGCCTGGTGACAACCTGCACAATTAGCTGCATAGACTTTTTCACCCATGGCTTTCAGTTCAGCGAGCTCATAAACTTTGCCCGCATCTTGTGCTGTAGCAGCAGTTTTAGCTTTTTGGTCAGCTATCCACGTGTCGTAGTCTGCCTGCGATTTGACCTCAACCACAATAGGCATGAAACCGTGATCCTTGCCGCATAACTCTGCGCATTGGCCACGGTAAATGCCGACTGTGTCAGCTTTAAACCAGCTGTCCCTGATAAAACCGGGTATTGCATCCTGCTTAACACCAAATGCCGGCACCCACCATGCATGAATTACGTCATTCGCTGTGAGCAATATACGTACTTTCTTGCCTACAGGAACCACCATGGGGTTATCCACTTCCAGCAGATAATTTACGCCCTTGGGGGCTTTGTTTTCTATCTGATCACGTGGTGTTGAAAGAACACTCATGAATTTAACGCCGTCTTGCTGATAGTCGTACTCCCACTTCCATTGATAGCCAGTAATCTTCACTGTCATATCAGGATTTGAACCATCTTTCATCGCCAACACTGTTTTCGTTGCCGGGAATGCCATTGCAACCAAAATAATGATAGGAATGGTGGTCCAGATAATTTCAACCATGGTGCTATGGTGAAAATTGGCCGCTTTATATCCAACAGATTTGCGGTGCATCAATATCGTGTAGAACATCGCGCCAAAAACCACCACAGCAATTCCGACGATGATCCACATCGTTATCGTATGCAAGTCAAAAATCTGACCTGCTATGACAGATTCAGGCTTGGGAAAGTTTAGTGCGTACTCAGCTTGAGCCAGCATCGAATACATCGCCAGTGCAAGCCCTCCGCCAATTTTTTTTATCATATTGGACATCATTCCATATTCCCCCTCGTTAATTTAGATATTTTGACGTTTAAAAACATTTCTTTGCAACCCGGTAAAAACAACGCAAATCACTTAATTCAGTATATTTGCTGTTAAATTCGTTTAAGCAGAGCTGCTATGCTTGGTGTCAACGTAAACACAAGGCACATCTAAATCCGCTCTATAATCCGCCCCCGACATTATGCCACAGAACTTTTCCCCCTTTGCGCATTACTATACAAGCAGTGCAACATTCGCAATGTAACAAAAAACCATCTTACTGACAAGGTTTTAGATGATGAATCAACTTAAGCCACGCAACTTAATTGATTTTCAATATTAAGGATTAGCAAGCAATAATATTCAATCCAGTCGAATTTGCATTTATTCAAGTTATTTTATTTGGGGCACCTCAAAAAATTCAGAGTTCGCCCAAGCTGAAAGTTGCAAGAACCTGCAAGCAAATGCAATGCGCCGGAAACGAAGAAGCAGCGTAGGATAACCTTTAAGGTTGGCCGGAACTAAAACATTTGCGAGTATCCGCTTCGCGGCTTGCCTGCTTATCCCCACTCTCCGCATCGAGCGCTTCTAATGTAATAAAGCCTGCCGAGCACAATATTTACTTTTAGAATGCTCTAAATCGTTCGATTGCACAGCCCGGATTCCTGGTTACAATGGCTTTTTCCGACGTGATATGCTTTAAAATGACTGAACGGATGACTGAACGAATGTAAGTGTCTCATATTAGAGACTACTAACCTCCATGCCTGAATTGTTTTGCTGACAAGCTAGACTTTGGGGTTGGCCGGCTTAACAGCTTTCAATTATTTTACTAATTATATCAGTCTCTTACTATATTTTATCACTACCATCGCTGCCGCCAAAATCGAGGGAAGCCGGTTCTTTACGGGAAATTTCCAGGCGTGCGAGCCTCGCTCAGCCACTATGATGCAAACACAGAGAAAAATTATTTCAATCACCTCCTTGTAATTCCTCAAATGTCTTGCTACAGTGCACCGTCTTTTTTTTTCAACCACAAGGGAGTAGACACGATGAACAAGGCAGAACTGATTGAAGCAGTAGCAAAGTCAACAAAACAAACAAAAACAAGCGTTGAAGAAACATTGAACGCATTGATGGCAGCTATTCAAACCTCACTGGTTAAAGGCGAAAACGTTCAATTGATCGGTTTCGGTACTTTTGCCGTAGAAGCTCGCGCAGCTCGCATTGGCCGTAATCCAGCCACTGGCAAAGAATTGAAGATTCCAGCAAAGAAAGTTGCCAAGTTCAAAGTTGGCAGCAAGCTGAAAGATGCAGTTTCAGGCATTAAGAAAAAGAAGTAAAAAAGACGGCGCTCAATTCAGAGCGTAGCGAAATGGCGTCCTGGTAACAGGACGCCATTTTTTATTCCTAAAAATTTACGTAACCCTCTCTTCCCCATCCCCATCCCTCTCCCGCTTGCAGGTTCTTGTCCTCTGCGAAGCTACAGCGTGGTGGGGGAGGGAGTAAAGGAATCGCTACGCGAAATTTATTTGATGAAACGCTACGCGTATTTGATTAACTACGAACTTGATTTATCGCCAATCAATTTCAGGCCTACCCTGCTCAACAAGCCAATAATTAATCCGCGAAAATGGGCGGCTGCCGATAAATCCCCTGTAAACAGACAGCGGCGAGGGATGCGCAGACTCTAAAACCAGATGTCCTTTGTTAGGTGGAATCAAATTCCGTTTGCCCTGGGCATGTTTACCCCAAAGCACAAAAACGCGCGGCTTATCCGAGTTGGCCAGCGCAGAGATAATTGCGTCGGTAACTCGCTTCCAGCCGGCGTTGGCATGAGAACCCGGGCTACCTGGTGCTACCGTCAAGGAAGTGTTCAGCAACAACACGCCTTGTTTGGCCCAACGACTAAGATCCGTGGCTGTAGGTGCCGGAACATTTAGATCGTCGGCCAATTCACGAAAAATATTGCGCAGTGACGGTGGAATTTTCACGCCATCCGGCACAGAAAAAGCCAGGCCGTGAGCCTCACCGTCCCCGTGGTAAGGATCCTGACCCAGAATCACAACATTAACCTCCTCCGGCGCTAGCAGTTCCAGTGCACGGTATCGATCAGCGGGTAACGGGTAGGCAACACCCTCAATTTTTGGAATATGTTCACCCTTAAGCCCGCAGAAAGCCATCCAGTTTTCAGGAAATTTACTCAATCCAACCTCCGCATCGTTTATTTCAAGAAATTATAGCCCGCATTCCATTTTCCACTACGCCTTTGCAACGCCAGCATAGTAAAATGCATGATTGATTCCAAATCTAATTAGAAACAGCAATAATTTTCGTAGGGTGCGTGGGACGCACCCTACGATATTTTATTTTTGAAATAAATAATGGAATGATATGCCGCAAAACGAATAATCTTCACACAATTCTTTCAAATAATTCACAGTAAACAAACCCTCATGTCCAATACAATTCAAGCCCTGCTGGAACTAGCAGAAAAAAATGACGCTGATGCACAGTATGAACTTGCAGAGTGTTACAGAACCGGCACCAATGTAGCCGAGAATTTTGCCGAAGCCCTGCGTTGGTACCTTGCTTCTGCTGAGCTGGGGCTGGCCGATGCACAGAACAATCTTGGTGCCATGTATCTCGCCGGCATGGGAGCAGACACGAATCCTGCTAAAGCTGTCTATTGGTACCGCAAAGCAGCCGAGCAACAACAGATGCATGCACAATTCAATCTGGGCATGCTTTACTTGCTGGGCAACGGAGTCGCACAAAGCGATGAAAACGCAGCGCATTGGTTACATGCCGCCACAGAGCAAGGTGATATTGAAGCTGTTTTTCAGCTGGGTAACCTTTTTCAACTCGGGCGAGGCGTAGAACAAAATTTTGTAGCCGCTGCCGAATTGCACACGGCCGCGGCTATTGAAGGCCATCTTGCAGCCATAGACAAGCTTGCCGAGTATCAGGAAGAAATAGAGAGCGCTGCACTTAATGGCAGTATCCTGGCAGCCTTGTGCATGGCCAAGAAATTCGACCATGGCTTGGGGGTAAGCGCAGACACTGCCCAAGTTTATGCATGGGTGCAATGGGCAAGGCTACACGGCACGCATGATGATGACGAAGAAGAACTTGCCGAATTGGAAAGCTATGTTACTGCGGTTACCGATGAAGCAGACATGTCACGTGGTAAAAAACTGCTGAACGAAATGCGTGGCCGCGCGGATGAAATGATTTAACGATACGGGTTACCTCTATTAAACCCAGATTTTCCATTAGACAAAAAACCCGTCATTCCCGCGCAGGCGGGAATCCAGTTGATTGAAAAACACCCCGCGAAGCGGGACGACATTGAAGCTTTGTCTGCTTCGCAGCGTGTTTTATTGCTGGATTCACGCCTACGCAGGAATGACGAAGCGTGGGACAATTTGGGTTAAACCAGCAGTAAAATAATTACGAATAAAAAACATCTCAAGCATTCACCTTTAACCACTCGCGCAAATCCTTAAAATCATCCAGCATCGCCAGCGGCTTGAGTTCAAGCAATTGCTCTGGCGGATGCGCCCCGTGTGTCATTGCCAAAGAAGCCATACCCGCATTGATCGCCATCTGCAAATCATGGGTGGTGTCACCTACCATCAGTGCTCGTGTAACATCTACTTCCAGCTCTTCAAGAATTTCATGCAGCATGCTAGGGTCGGGTTTCGAAACGGTCTGGTCTGCAGTGCGTGTGCTATGGAAGTAATGCGCCATCTTGCTGTTCTGCAATGCGCGATCCAGTCCTTTGCGATTTTTACCCGTGGCGACTGCAAGAAAATAGCCATCATTTTTCAGCTCACTGATCAATGCCTCAGCCCCTTCAAACAAAGGCATTTCATCTTCTTGCGAGAAAAAATGGTGGCGGTACCGCCCTACCAGATCAGCATACTGATGCGCACCGGCAGCAGGCACCGCATAACGCAAAGCCTGCTCCAGCCCCAGCCCGATCACATGGCGTGCCACTTCATCGGTCGGCACCGGCAAACCCAGATCACGACTGGCCGATTGTATTGATCTTGCAATCACGGCGGTGGAATCCATCACCGTGCCATCCCAGTCAAAAATAATTAAATCAAAACGCTTCGTCATACTTTCACAATCAAATAACCAATAATTAATTCCAATTCCATTTCGAAGGTGAAACAAGGCGGCGACGAGCGAGCGACGAAGACAGTGCATGTAGCACGGCTAGGAGTAAGCAAGGAAGCCAACGCAGTGTCACCGATGAAATGGAATTGGAATAAGACGAGAATTTTAACATTAATGTTTGCCCCTTACCCGCAGGCTGCTAACATGCGCGCCATGAGCACACTAAACCCAACAAAATCACAACAATGGCTGCTGTATTGCCGCCCCGGCTTTGAGCGCGACTGCCTGCAGGAAACCCAAGGCACGGCCATCGAAGCCAATGCCAACAGCGGTTTTCTCATCATTCAGGGAAAACCGCGTTTGCATTATGACCAGCTCACCTTTACCCGCCAGCTGATTACCTTGGTCAATGAGGTGAGCGAATTACCAGAGCGCGACCGTCTCACCCCCTTACTGGCAGCCATTCCAGAGACGCCGGAGAAGTTCAGCGCCGTGTGGCTAGAAACGCCCGACACCAACGACGGTAAAACCCTGTCCGGCTTTATCAAGCGCTTTCAACCGCTGTTGGAAGATAAGCTGCGCGCCAGCGGACGCCTGGCTGTAGACCCTCGCCTACCCCGCCTGCACATTTTTTTCCCCGACAAAAACCGTGCACTGATAGGCACCAGTGACCCACGCAACAGCGCAGCCGCGCCGATGGGCATCCTGCGCATGAAGATGCCCTATGAAGCCCCCAGCCGCTCTGTGTTAAAACTGGCCGAAGCCTTCGAGGTGTTTTTATCCGATGAAGAAAAAACGCAATGGATCAAGCCGGGCATGCGCGCAGTGGATCTGGGGGCTGCCCCCGGTGGCTGGACTTGGCACCTAGTCAGCCTGGGCATGCAGGTAGAAGCAGTAGATAACGGCCCGCTCAAGGGCGTGGTGGCCGATCACCCCTCAGTCAAACATCTGCGCCAGGATGGCTTCCGCTACCGCCCCAAGCATGCGGTGGACTGGCTGGTATGCGACATGATCGAACAACCGGGACGAGTAGCAGCACTGGTCGCTGACTGGATCGCTACTGGCGCAACAACACGTGCCATCTTCAACCTCAAGCTGCCAATGAAAAAACGCGTGGAAGCTCTGAACGAAGCACTGTCTGGCATCCGCGAAGTGCTGGATAAAAAAGGCTACAAGTATCGTCTACAAGCCAAGCAGCTTTATCACGACCGTGAAGAAGTGACGGTGTTTCTGGCGAAGATCAAACGCTAATACGCCTCTAGCACCATGTAACATATCTAACTGCGGATAAATTTTGGGTGGATAAGCGCAGCGCATCCACCCTACCAATGCTCAAACAACTCTATCCGTCAGTTGATGTGTTCCAAGGCACTAGCAACCTGCCAGACTTAGATACCTTAACATATATAAGTCATTGATTATATTGAATATTTCATTAGTGACATGAATTTTAATGCCTATTTAAATCAATTAGTTGAGGGTTAACTCCGACACCCCGCAGGGGTTCTTGTACTATGCGAAGCAGAGCGTAGTGAGGAGGATATCCGCGATCCAATAAAGCAGCTGCTGCGCACTACGCCCACCTTTACCAATCCTCACTTTTGAACTTATCAATATCGCGTCTTTCCTTCTTGGTCGGTCTGCCTTCGCGTGTCTCGTTCTGCGCCTGTGCCTTGCGCTGATACGCCAGCTCTTCACGACGTTTGATACTGGCTTCAGTCTCTTTGTAAAGCTTCTGCGCCTGCGCTGCCGCACCGCGTTTGTCGGACAGTGCTAGCACCTCCACCACAAACTGATAAGGCCCCAAACGTATCGCAACCTTATCGGCAACAGCTATCGCCTTGGCAGGTTTAACACGCGCTTCATTCACCTCGACTTTGCCTGATTCAATCGCAGCAATAGCGAGAGAACGCGTCTTGAAAAAACGCGCAGCCCATAGCCATTTGTCTATGCGCAATTTTGCAGATTCAGCTTGTTTTTGTGTGGCAGACATTTGTTGCGGTTTTTAAGAATTCAGGTATAAATGGAGATGGAATTTTATGCCATATTGCTCAGAGTTGCCTACCTAAACCAAACCCAGCCCTCACTATGCCTTCATACGCTTATTTGACGTAAAGCAGGCAACGTCAGCCATTCTTGCCTCAAACGCTTCTAGCCAAATGCACACCATGCTTCTAGCCAAATGATAGAATCGCGGCCTCAAAGGAGTCCCACGTTGGAAAATCTATACAATATTCTTGGAGTCTCTCCAAATGCAACAAGCGACGACATCAAGAAGGCATATCGCTCTCTTGCCATGCGCCACCACCCGGACAGGAATTCGCATCCCAATGCAGAAAGCAGATTCAACGCCATTAAAACGGCGTATGAGTTACTTTCCGACCCGCAAAAAAGAACCGAATACGACCAGAACATCAACAATCGTATCATCCTCGACCCGTTCAAGGAAGCGACCGCACTGTGGGGCTCGCTGTTCGACCGCTGCGGGATTACTCTTCATCACACCTCTCACTAATGTCACCCGCCATGAAACACACACACCCTGAATTTGCTTACCAGTCGCGTGAACTCGCTGCACAAATCGACGACACCCTGGGCCAACCGCCGGACAGAAAAAGCTATGATCGGCTCGTTAAATCACTAATCGGCGAGTACGCCAACGGCGTCGAGATCGATGATGTGAATCTGTTGAGTTTCGCGCTGGTCGACCACTTGCGCTTTAACGACCATGCGGGGCTGCTATCGCAATGCGCAAACTATGATGAGGGCGATGCTGAACAAGTTTACAAGATGGTTAGCTGTGTAGACGATGAGTCAACCAAGGCTCTGGGATCCGTGTTCATCAGCAATCCGGAAATGGCACGCAAGGCCATCATTACCGCCTTTTTATACAAGAATCCGAAACGCTGGGTCGATGAAGATCATTCGCTAGAGGCACTGCAAAAAGCTGAAGGCAATGATGACGAAGAAGATGATGATGATCAACTGAGTCCCGACCACAATATTGATCATCTGTTTGATGAGCGCGGAGACGGGAATGTCTGATCAGACCAATTTCCCTGCCCTCAGCCGCAATGTCACTGAGCTTGTTCTGTCCGGCTCCACCCAACAAGCTGAAGCCGCATTTAATGAAGCGGTTGAAAAGTTTGGTGATCTGGCCGTTGTTGAAGTTTTGGCGGGGCTAGAACCGCATGTCGCCTCTTTGCATATGTCAGCCTTCGATGGTGGAAAAATGTCATTGGCCACCCTATTGATTCCGCCCAAGGCCTGGGCAGACAGCCTGGCTTTCTTCGCGGCCAAGTGGGACGAGGACATGATAGCGGACAAGCCAGAAGAATTGGCCGAGTCTTTGTTCACGCATATACATGGCGTCATCTTTTCCACTGACGACCCGGAACGGCGCGCAGCACTCATCCACGAAGCCTTGGCCACCGACTGGGGAACCACCGCGTTTGCGGTGATGTTCTCGACAGCCATGAGTGAGATCGTCGAACTCGCCAATTCCATCCACTCACGAGGCGCAGCTAGCAGTGGCCAGACCTCTTCAGATCACGACGTCATCCCGCTCGCGCTGGAAATAGCGCGTAACGATATCGATGCATGGGAGCGGGTGATATTTGAAATATTCCCTGAGTGGCAACCCGATTCAAATCAACTACTCGTAGAGTCGGATGACGAAGCTGAGGATGAGGATGAGGATGAGCATGAAGAAGGAGAAAGGGAAACGGTAGCTAGCCGCTCTACAAGAGCATTGATTATGCGTCTGCGCAAACAAGTGCCGAGTAAATCAAGCAACACGCCGCCCAAAAAAGGCCGCCTCCCTAGTCTGGGAGAGAATATTTTTGTGTGACCAACTAGCTGCCAGTATTGAGAATTACCAAAATTAACAAACACGGAATAAAATCGATGCAACTCGCCAGTATCACCTCACGAAATCCCCAGCTAATAGAAGCGCTAGTGGCGCTGTCACAGCGTGCAGACTATCAGGAAAATAGTGACATTTTGCTGGATGAATTAAGCAGCATCAGCGTGCTCGTCGCCAAGAAATTCACCAATGACAGAACCGCAGATGGGCTCCTCGAAGCACACTACCTCACTGTCGGCTGCATCTCCCTGGGAATCAGCCAGGCGGGCATTCCAGATAACGCTGAAGCCAAGCTCGCGTTTCTGCTGCGCGAAGGCGCAGAATACGTATTCCAACGGGGCTTTCGGCATATCAAGGCCTTATCCAACCTGCCCTATGCAACCTTTGTTTCAGATTTTGATAAAGATCCTTATGTGCTGCAGCGTAATCTCAAAGCACTCTTTTCTGAGATATGCCGCACCTCGCCCCATTCATCATGGACAGGTGACGATCTCTTTAACAGCCAATTGGTGGAACGCAAAAATACGCAAAAAATTGTAGAATTCGCAAAGTGGCTACGCAGAAATCATTTTTCAGGGCCGGTAAAAGATTCCGATCTCGATGCGCATGCTGTTATTGCCATCGCGATTATTTTTTCTATCATCGCTGATGATAGGATCGTTGCCCGCACAGGGCAAAAAGAGATTGAATCGCTGATCCAGCTCGCACGTGCTTCCAAGCTGGATATTAATGTAGGTTGGAACAAGCTGATCAAAAAAACCCCACTCGAGTATCAGCCCATATTGCTTGAACGAATAAAAAACATCCAAGATACCATCATCAAAAAGATTTTATCCAAGGCCAAAGTGAATGCGGTTGTCACTGAAATACAGGATTATTACGCAAGTACGGAAGTCGATATAGAGTATCCATGAAAACCAACTGATCCTATATTAGGGACAGCTACTAAAATGTTGGAATGGGAGAGCTGACCCCGAGATTCGAGATTTTTTAGGGCTGATTCAGAATGACAGCTGAAACAATAAAAAAACCCGCTAACCTTGTGATTAGCGGGTTGATATTGATGGTGCGAAAGAAGAGACTCGAACTCTTACGCCTTGCGGTGCTGGAACCTAAATCCAGTGCGTCTACCAATTCCGCCACTCTCGCCCGAGTATTTCCGGGGCGCGATTATAGCACGCAATAAAATTTATGGGAAAATTCAGCCGCTGATTTTTATCACGGTACGGCCGTGTGAATTTCCGCTCAATATTTTTGAGAAAATTTCCGGCAACTGTTCGAAAGCGACCGTATGGGCAATCTTGTCAAGTTGCAATGGACGCCACTCGTTCGCTATCAATGCCACCAACACAGGAAAAACGTCGTATGACCTGGCCAGCACCGGTTGCAGCCAATGCATCTTTGTAATTCACACTGGAGTAAGCAGCAAGTATCACCACCTCGCCTGGATCGAGATCTGCCAAGGTCAGGTCTACCCAGCGGCTGACAATCTTGTTATCTTCATTGAAAATGCGGTAAGTGCGGAATTTCATAGTCTTATAAACCACCCCACAACAAGCAGCAGGTTATTGTGTAGGGTGCGCCGTGCGCACCATGGTGCGTGTGACGCACCCTACCCAAATACGTCCCTAGAAGCGGGGGATTTAACCCGTAGCGATTAAATATGAATAGTACGATTGTCTACCGCCAGAGCTGCTTCGTGTATGACTTCAGACAAGGAAGGGTGGGCATGAAGGGTGCGCGCCAGATCTTCGCTGCTGGCCGAAAATGACATGGCCAATACAGCTTGTTATATCAACTCAGATGCCATAACGCCGATGATATGCACACCGAGAATACGATCATTGACTGCATCGGCAAGTATTTTCACAAAGCCGCCTGTTTCTCCAATAGCCCGCGCACGACCATTGGCCATAAACGGAAACTGACCCGCCTTGTAAGTTATGCCATCTTTTTGCAACTGTTGCTCGGTCTTGCCCACCCACGCAATTTCAGGCGTGGCGTACATTACCCACGGCACCAGATTCAAATCGCACTGTCCATAGAGCTCTCTCCGTTATAAATCCAGCATCGCCCGACCTGGAAATTCCAGTGCTTCCTTGATGGCAACCAGGAACTGCACAGCTTCGCGACCATCGATAATACGGTGATCGTAGGATACAGCCAGATAATTCATCGGACGGATGACAACTTGTCCGTTCTCGGCAACAGGACGATCTTTGGTTGCGTGTATGCCGAGAATGGCGCTTTGTGGCGGATTGATGATGGGGGTGGAGAGCATGGAACCGAATACGCCGCCATTGGTGATGGAGAATGTTCCACCCGTGAGCTCTTCAATCGTGAGCTTGCCTTCCTTGGCACGCGCAGCAAAATCCGCAATCTGTTTCTCAATATCGGCCATAGACAATTTATCCGCATCACGAATAATCGGCACCACCAGGCCGCGCTCGCTGCCGATGGCCACACCGATATCGAAATAACCGTGGTAGATAATATCGGTGCCATCCACCGAAGCATTCACCACCGGAAATTTTTGCAAGGCCAGCACAACCGCCTTAACGAAAAATGAGGTAAATCCCAGTTTCACACCGTGCTTCTTTTCGAATGCGTCTTTATATCGATTACGCAGTTCGATCACCGGCTGCATGTTGACCTCATTGAAGGTGGTGAGAATGGCGGCATTTTGTTGCGATTGCAGCAGACGCTCGGCGATGCGTTGGCGGATGCGTGTCATCGGCACACGCTGTTCAACACGAGCGCCTCTGCTTGTACCCCCTCCCCCACCCTCCCCCTGAGAGGAGGAGGGTGTAAGTTTTGTGGCTGCGAGTACATCTTCCTTGGTCACTCGGTCACCGCGCCCAGTGCCGCTGATTGTCCCGGTATCTATGCCTTTTTCTGCTGCAATTTTTTTCGCGGCTGGCATCACAGCGGCCTGAGTTTTGACCGCTTGCGTAGCCGGTTCTCCTGCGCCAGTTACGCTGGGCTTGGATTCGGTGTCCAGTATTGCGATCACTTCGCCGCTGGTGACCTGTTCTCCGTTTTGTTTGCGGATATCCGTCAGTACGCCTGATTTGATCGCGGGGAGCTCAAACACAACTTTATCAGTTTCAATATCGATCAGATTTTCGCCTTCTGATACGGCCTCGCCGATCTGCTTATTCCAGGTCAACAGTGATGCCTCGGAAACGGATTCAGATAATTGCGGCACTTTCACTTCAATTTTCATGGTGTTTTGCTCCAGGCTTGTTTGTTGAATTCAGGTCGTCGCGAAAAGCGGCATTGATCACGGCTTTTTGCTGCTCTTTATGTACTGAGAGGTAGCCAGCTGCAGGGGCGGCGGAAGAAGGGCGCAGCGCATAACCCAGCGTCATGCCTTTGCGCATATTGCGCAGCAGATAATGCTGGATACGGTGCCATGCGCCTTGATTGCCAGGCTCTTCCTGGCACCATAATAATTCAGTGGCATTAGGGTAAGACGCAATCTGCGCTTCAAATAACTCATGCGGGAACGGGTATAACTGTTCCAGCCGGATGATGGACATGTCCTGTATGCCGCGCTCTCTGCGAGATGCGATCAATTCATAATAAATCTTGCCACTGCACACGATGACGCGACGCACCTTCGTCGCATCCAGTTTATCGGCTTCGCTCAACACCGGCTGAAATGAGCCCTCGACCAGCCATTTCAGCGGCGAGGCTGCATCCTTGCTGCGTAACAGACTCTTGGGCGTAAACACGATCAGAGGCTTGCGGTACTGGCGCAACATCTGCCGCCGCAAGAGATGAAACATTTGCGCCGGGGTTGAAGGAATGCACACCTGAATATTGTAGTCGGCGCACATTTGCAGATAGCGTTCGATGCGGCCAGACGAATGCTCTGCCCCCTGGCCTTCATAACCATGCGGCAACAACATCACCAGCCCGCACAAGCGTCCCCATTTTGCCTCACCCGAGGTGATGAACTGGTCGATGACAACCTGCGCACCGTTGGCAAAATCGCCAAACTGAGCTTCCCATATCGTCAGCGTATCCGGCTCCGCAGTCGCGTAACCGTATTCATAGGCCAGCACCGCTTCTTCCGACAGGGTGGAGTCGATCACCACCACATCCGCCTGCTCCTTTTGCAGATTACGCAATGGCAAGTACAAACCTTGATCCCAGACAGTTCGATTCTGGTCGTGCAACACCGCATGACGATGAAAGAAAGTACCTCTTCCACAATCCTGACCGGACAGACGCACCGGATAGCCCTCGGTCAACAGCGTGGCATAGGCCAGATTTTCTGCCATGCCCCAATCCAGCGACATCTCGCCTTTGCCCATCGCGCGTCTGTCTTCCATGACTTTTTCGACACGAGAATGCAACTTAAAATCATCCGGTACAGTCGTCAGACGCTCCGCAAGAAACTGCAAACGCTCGCGCGACACAGCGGTATTGACAGTCGAGTCCCAACGATCAGCCAGGCTATATTTTGCCCAGCGCGTTGAATGAGAACGATTTGGGTTCCCTTTTGTTGTTTCAACCGGGCTAATGCCTTCATCCATCGCCTTGCGATAGGCGGCAATCATCGCTTCCGGCTCATCTGCAGCAATGACCCCGGCCTGTACCAGACGCTTGGCATACAAAGCGCGCATGCCTGGATGTTTGTTGATGTAGCGATACATAAACGGTTGCGTCACCAGTGGTTCATCCTGTTCGTTATGTCCCAGCTTGCGGAAACACACGAGATCGATCACCACATCACGACTGAAAGTCATGCGGTAATCCAGCGCAATTTCGGTGACCAGCAATACGGCTTCAGGATCATCCGCATTGACATGAAAGATGGGCGCTTCCACCATCTTCGCCACATCGGTGCAATGGGTTGATGAACGGATATCGCGCATGTCAGAAGTGGTAAAACCTATCTGGTTGTTGATGATGATATGCACGCTGCCGCCTGTGCTGTAACCACGCGTCTGTGACAGGTTGAAAGTTTCCATCACTACACCCTGTCCGGTGAAAGCCGAGTCGCCGTGCAAAATCACCGGCATCACTTTGCTGCGATCAAGATCGCCGCGGGTATGTTGACGCGCACGCACCGAACCTTCCACCACCGGACTGACTATCTCAAGGTGAGAGGGATTAAATGCCAGAGTGACATGCATCGTGTTTCTATCGGAAAAAACAATTTCGGACGAAAAACCATTATGATATTTGACATCACCAGAAGTGAGATGTTTGGCATGTATGCCTTCAAACTCGGCAAACAGCATCGAGGGCATTTTTCCCAGAATATTTACAAGTACATTCAATCGACCACGGTGCGCCATGCCGATCACGGTTTCTTCCACGCCTTGGGAACCAGCTCGCTGCAACAGATGATCAAGCAGCGGGATCAATGTTTCCCCACCTTCCAGGGAGAAACGCTTTTGACCTACAAACTTGGTGTGTAAATAACGTTCCAGCGTTTCAGCAGCGGTAAGTCTCTGCAATATTTGGCGGCGTTTGGCGGGCTCATAATTTGCCACACCGCGGCTGCCTTCAAGCCGCTGCTGTATCCAGCGCTTCTGTTTTACATCGCTGATGTACATGTACTCTGCACCGATGCTGCTGCAATAGGTCTGGCGCAGAAATTGCACGATTTCGCGCAAGGTCATGCGTTGCGTAGCAACCAGTGAACCGGTTTCAAAGGTGGTATCCATATCCGCTACGCTGAAGCCGTAATGCTCTAACGTAAGTTCGGGCACCGCTACTTTGGCATGGCGAGCTAGTGGATCCAGATTGGCGATGCGCACACCCAGAAAACGGTGTGCATTGATCATTTGCAACACGGCAACCTGCTTGCGTTCATGGCTGACATCGGCCGCAGCAACATTTTGAGCCTGCTTGGGCAACGCAGCAAATGCACGTTGAATGGGTCTATGTGCAACATCATGCACAACTTTTCCTGCAGGCAAAGCATCAAAATAAGCGCGCCATTCCGGCGTAACCGTGGCGGGATTCGCCAAATAGGCTTCATACACCTCCTCAACATATGCAGCATTCGCACCATATAACAGCGAAGTGGCCTGCATTGTTTCCATCAACGATGCCATGTTTGTCTCCTTTGAATCGGCCTGCATAAAATGCAATATAATCAATATGTTACATTAATACCCTGTCTAATCCAGACACCCCGCAGGGGTTCTTGTCCTATGCGAAGCAACGCGTAGTGTAGGAGGCTGCTAGCGTTTTATTATCGGCACATAATCGCGCTTGGTAGCACCCAAGTACAACTGACGCGGACGTCCAATCTTGTGATCGGTCTCCGCCATCATTTCATTCCATTGAGAAATCCAGCCTATAGTGCGAGCCACGGCAAAATTAACCGTGAACATATTGGTTGGAATCCCCAAGGCCCGCAACACAATACCTGAATAGAAATCGACATTCGGATACAGCTTGCGCTCAATAAAATAGTGATCTTTCAACGCAATTTGCTCCAGCGCCAACGCCATCTTGAACATGGGGTCATTTTCCAACTTAAGTTCTTTCAATACCTCGTGACAGGTGTCGCGCATCACAGAAGCTCGCGGATCCATGTTTTTATATACACGATGACCAAAACCCATCAGGCGATATTTTTTATCTTTAACGCCTTTCATAAATTCTTCAACTCGCGATACATCACCAATTTCTTCCAGCATTTTCAATACGGCCTCATTCGCTCCGCCATGCGCTGGCCCCCACAGAGCTGCAATACCGGATGAAATGCAGGCAAACGGATTCGAACCACTGGAACCAGTTAGACGCACGGTGGAAGTTGACGCATTCTGTTCATGGTCGGCATGCAGTATAAAGATGCGTTCCAAAGCACGTACCAATTTTGGGTTGGGTACATATTCCTCGGTAGGCGTAGAGAACATCATATACATGAAATTTTCCACATAACTGAACTTGTTTTTTGGGTAAACGAAAGGCTCACCGATGCTGTATTTGTAAGTCATTGCAGCAATCGTCGGCACCTTGGCAATCAGGCGTATCGCTGAAAGATTTCGGTGCTCAGGATTAGTGATGTCCATCGAATCATGGTAAAACGCCGACAATGCGCCGACCACACCTACCATCACCGCCATCGGATGCGCATCACGACGGAACCCGCTGAAAAAACGCGCCAATTGGTCATGCACCATGGTGTGACTCTTGACCACATTGGTAAAATCAGCAAGTTGATCCGCCGTAGGCAACTCGCCCTGTAACAGCATGTAACAGACTTCCAGAAATTCCGATTTTTCAGCAAGTTGCTCAATCGGATAGCCGCGGTAATACAACAGACCGGCATCACCATCGATAAAGGTAATTTTTGAAGAACAACTCGCAGTAGAAAAGAATGCGGGATCATAAGTAAACATGCCGAGCTTGGTTAAATTGCGCAAATCCAGCACATCCGATCCCAGTGTGCCAGACATAATAGGCAGCTCTATACTGCGACCATCATCCAAAGTCAGTGTTGCAACGCGCTTGTTTCCCATACTTCTCCCTTATTTCAAAATCCAGAATAGCCCGTCAGGCCGCATTGATAATTGCCAGCAGTGCACGCTGATCATCCTGCACTGCATCTGTCTTGCCGCTAATCATATCCCACAATGTGTTGTCTGGTAGTTCCAGCAACTCATCAAACACCACGCGTTGCGCTGCATCCAAAGCTGCATAATGCTCAACAAATCGCCCCAGCACAATATCCAGCTCCAGCAAACCGCGCCTGCAACGCCAACGCATCCGTGCGATATATGCGTTCTCCTCGTCACTCATACCACTCGTCTCACCATCATATCCTTGATTTTTCCGATCGCCGCAGTCGGGTTCAAGTCTTTGGGGCAGACATCCACACAATTCATGATCGTGTGGCAGCGGAACAAACGATAGGGGTCTTCAAGATCATCCAGCCGCTCGGCTGTTGCCTGATCGCGGGTATCAGCTAAAAAACGATAGGCCTGCAACAATCCGGCAGGCCCCACAAACTTATCCGGATTCCACCAGAAAGACGGACATGCGCTAGTACAGCAACCACACAGAATGCACTCGTACAAACCATCCAGCTTAGCACGATCCTCCGGCGACTGAAGACGCTCTGTTTCCGGCGGCGGTTCGTTATTGACCAGATAGGGCTTGATCGAATGGTATTGTTTAAAGAACTGCGTCATATCCACAATCAGATCGCGGATCACAGGCAAACCCGGCAGCGGACGCAACTCGATAGGCTGCTTCAAGCTCGATAGCTGGGTAATGCAGGCCAGACCATTGCGCCCGTTGATATTCATTCCATCCGAGCCGCACACTCCCTCGCGGCAAGATTTGCGCAGGCTCAGGCTGTCGTCGCTTTCCTTAATCAACAATATCGCATCCAGCAACATCATGTTGCCGGCATTGATATCCAGATCATAATCCTGCATATAGGGCACAGTGTCCGTATCAGGATTATAGCGGTAGATTTTAAATTTCATGATGTACCTTTATGAGCTCATTCATTTCAATCGCTTTCGGGTAAATTCCCCGCCCCTTGGGGCGCATTTTGGTAGGGTGCGTCGCACGCACCATGGTGCGCACGGCGCACCCTACACAATACCCCGCTGCTTGCGGCGGGGTGGTTTATTCTGCTATGAGAAGTGCAGGTTTAATAAACTCGTGCTTTGAGTGGGAATGATTCCACGGTAAGCGGCTTCAGGCGTACCGGTTTGTAATCCAGCCGGTGGTCCTCACTGAAATACAAAGAATGTTTCAGCCATTTATTATCGTCACGCTCGGGAAAATCTTCACGCGCGTGAGCGCCACGACTTTCCTGCCGTGCCGCTGCGGCATGCATAGTGGCCTGCGCCACTTCGATCAGGTTGTCGAGTTCCAGCGCTTCTACCCTCGCCGTATTGAATACTTTACTCTTGTCTTTGATAATGGTATTTCTGGCGCGGGCTGCCACTTCTAGAATTTGCTTGACCCCTTCGGCCAGCAAATCGGGAAAGCGGAATACGCCGCAATGTGTTTGCATCACATTGCGCATGGCGGCACCCACTTCGGCCACGCTCTCGCCTTTTTCCTGACTATCCAGGCGCGCAAGACGCGCTAATGAACGATCTGCTGCATCAGCCGGCAATGGTTTGTGATGTGGATTGCGCTGTAGATCCTCGATAATTTGCCGCGCAGCAGCCCGCCCGAACACAATGATATCGAGCAGTGAATTACAGCCCAAACGGTTCGCACCATGCACCGAGACACAAGCGCATTCCCCCACCGCATAAAAGCCCTGCACCACCTCTTCCGGGCCGGTCTTGTATGGCGCAACCACCTGTCCGTGATAATTGGTAGGAATGCCCCCCATCATGTAATGCGCGGTTGGCACCACGGGTATCGGTTCGCGTGCCGGATCAACATGGGCAAATTTGAGCGCAATTTCACGGATGCCGGGCAGACGATGCTTGATCACATCTTCACCCAGATGATCCAGCTTCAGCAGCAGATGATCGCCATTCGGCCCGCAGCCGCGTCCTTCCTTGATTTCTGTTGCCATCGCCCGCGACACTACATCGCGACTGGCCAAGTCTTTTGTATTGGGCGCATAGCGCGGCATAAATCGCTCACCATCCTTGTTCACCAGGTAACCGCCCTCGCCGCGCACACCCTCGGTAATCAGCACACCGGCGCCATGCACACCCGTGGGGTGAAACTGGAAGAATTCCATATCTTCCAGCGGAATTCCGGCACGCGCCGCCATCCCCAGTCCATCACCAGTATTGATAAAGGCATTGGTACTGGCCGAGAAAATACGCCCCGCCCCGCCGGTGGCAAACAAAGTGGCACGCGCCTGCAACATCATCACCTCGCCGGTTTCAATCTCCATTGCAGTGACACCCAGCACATCGCCGTCTTCATCGCGGATCAAATCCAGCGCCATCCACTCGATAAAGAAATTGGTATTGGCTTTGACATTTTGCTGATACAGGGTGTGCAACAGCGCATGGCCGGTACGGTCCGCTGTCGCACAAGCGCGCGGCACCGTGATCTTGCCGTAATCCTGCATATGCCCGCCAAACGGACGCTGATATATCATGCCATTGTCCAGCCTATCAAACGGCATGCCGAAATGTTCCAACTCGTACACTACTTCAGCTGCATTTCGGCACATATACTCGATGGCATCCTGGTCACCCAGATAATCAGAACCTTTCACGGTGTCGTACATATGCCAGTGCCAGTTATCTTCACTGATGTTGCCCAGCGAGGCGGCTATACCCCCCTGTGCTGCCACGGTATGTGAACGTGTGGGAAACACCTTAGACAGCACCGCCACTTTGAGCCCGGCCTCGGACAAGGCCAGCGCAGCACGCATACCTGCGCCGCCCGCACCGACCACCACGACATCAAATGTACGTTTCGTTACTGTCATTACATTCCCCAGAGTATTTGTACCGACCAGATTACATACAACAGCAACGCTAAAATAACCAACACATGAATAAACAGTCGAATAAATGCATGCTTGACGTAATCCATCACGATGCCACGCATGCCTATCCAGGTGTGATAAAAAACGCTGAGCAAAAATAACAGGGAAACAGAACGAACGACATTGCTGGAAAACAACAGCGTCCAGGCATTGTAATCAAGCACCGGCTGCAACAAACAATAAACCACTATGGATAGCGTATACAACACCATCATCACCGCAGTAACACGTTGTATCAGCCAGTCGAGCAGACCATAATGCGCACCCGTTACTATTCTGTTCAGCATAGCCACACTCCTGCAATAGCGGTCAGCAGCAAGCTGATCCCAAGTACCCATTTACTGCTAGTACGCGCCTGTGCGAGGCTAGCACCAATATGCAGATCAAGCGCCAGATAACGAATACCCGCACAGAAATGATGAAAGAACGCCCATAGCAATCCAAGCAGTAAAAGCTTACTTAAGGGGTGTTGAAGGATATCGATTAATTGGGTATAGGAAGCAATCGAACGCAAGCTCGCTTGCAGTATCCACAATATCAAAGGCAGAGAAACAAACAGAAGAAGGCCGCTGATTCGATGCAAGATCGAAATGAAACCGGGCAGAGGAAGTTTTATCTTGTGCAGCGCGAGATGTATGGGGCGATTTTTATTCATCATGACGACTCGCAAATAAGATAGCATAATCTTACACCTGAAACAGAATGTTTGGCTGCTGTTGACTTGTTTTTTCTTGTGCCCTTTAGGGTATGAAGCGTTCGGGTTAAACAGGCAATATGAGAAAAACAACATGCAACTGTATCAATAAAATTGATACAGTTGCATGTTTTATTGATTACGAAGATGGAGGCGCGACCCAGAGTCGAACTGGGCTGACCGGATTTGCAATCCGGGGCATAACCGATTTGCTATCGCGCCATAGAGGCAGAACTTACAGTACAAAAGATAATGGGAAAGCAGAAGCTTTCCCAAGAAATTTGGAGCGGGAAAAGAGACTCGAACTCTCGACCTATACCTTGGCAAGGTATCGCTCTACCAACTGAGCTATTCCCGCAAAAAACGAAGTCCGCATTATAGTGATATTCAGAAGTATGTCAAATAAAATACAACTCATACGGTAAATGAGTTACCTATTTCTAACTCACTTTGCTGCACAAGCCGTCATAACCCAAGTTGAACTTCATTTGCAGACCATCTACGCAATGTTACAAATCACCCTCAAATCTGTACCCCATCGCCCGGTACCCGCGCTGTCGTTTTTCCCACATTCTCAGCAGCGCAGGATGGCCAGTATCGACAAAGTCGATGGTCCGCACGTCGGTCTTGCTTGCGTATTCACGATGTAGACGGCCTGCATATTGTTGCAGTGTTCCCTTCCACGACACCGGCATCGCCAGCGCCAGAGTATCAAGTGGTGGATGATCGAAGCCTTCGCCAACATGCTTGCCTGTCGCCAGCAGGACTCGAGGAGCGTAAGGTGGCAACGCCTCAAGTTCTGATATCAACGTAACGCGTAGCTTCTTTGTCATCCGGCCATGCAGCGCGATCAGGCGAACCTTTTCGGCTCGCAGCTCGACAAGTGGATCGTTCTCAGCCATCAATGCCATTATCATTCCCATCGATTTAAGGGCACCTCTGAAATATTCAAACTTCCTCTTGATACTGCGTTGCCCAGAAATTTTTATGCGGGCAGCCTTTTACAAGGCTTGCCTGCTTACTCCGCTTCGCTTACATATCATAATATATGCTGCGCTCAAAAATTTAATCGCGCCTTGTCTTACTTAGAATTTTGAATTTATGTGAGAAATTAAATACAGGTATAATCTAACTTTATACGTTTATTATAAATAATTTTATTATGATTCCCACTCAAGTAACAGACAACATACCCGATTCCATGCTTGAAATAAGCGTCCAAACTACGCTTGAATTAATTCGCCTTAAACTCGTCTGCCTGATTGATGTCAGACAAAAATTTGAACTTGAGCTAGAGCGCGAAATTCCCGGCTCATGTGCCTTGCCCTTATTCAGATTCAAGCAGTTATTGGGTCATAAAATGACGGAAGACGAGCACGAATTGCTCGATAGCGACACGCCGGACACACTGGATGTGCAACACTTTCTGGCTAATATCAATCGCCTGCATTACACCAAGGATTGCATCCTGTTGTGCTATTGCAATAGCGGGCGACGCAGCTTGCATGCAGCCAGACTGCTGCGCTCCTTGGGATATGAGCGCGGATTTTCGTTGGCGGGCGGGTACCGTGCACTGGTAGACGCGACATCAGCATCTGAACTGGCAGCGCTAGACGTAACAAGGCCAATGCCGACATAAACCATCCATTAGAGCTCAAGTCCCTTCCCCTTCTCAGGGGGAAGGCTAGGATGGGGGTAAATTTTCGGGAGGGCAACGTTTCTACCCCCACCCTAGCCCTCCCCCTACAAGGGGGAGGGCATTTTTATCTAATGAATAATCCGGGATAAATCTTTCTTCAAATAAAAAAACCGCATCTCTGCGGT
>JBCKTZ010000009.1:0-34725 GCA_038925245.1 Gallionellaceae bacterium | reverse complement strand
CCCTAAAGGGCACAAGAACCTCTTAGAGGTAAATCAATGAGCTGCGGATCGAACTGATTTTTCTAGGTTTATGGAAACGCAATACTAGTTGCCTCTCGCTACGCTCTCCCCCTTACACCCGCAAGGAGTAGGCCGAGTTTGCCTCGAAGTAAGGTTCTCAGCCAGTGCCATGCCTACTGCATGACGTTGGGGGGTATTGTTGTTTTTTCATAATCCTATATCCGGCGATTAAATAACTGTGTTTTGGATAACCAACTGATTTATATTGAAAATTCAATAAGCTTTATTTCACCAGATGCAGCATTCTTCCAATCCAAGTATTGAGCCTGAAACTGGGTTGGGTCTGTTACTGCTGCTGCCAGCCGTGAACTAGTGAATCATGGTTGGTTTTAGTAGTCTAGCAGAACGTGGGGCGAATTTTTAACGTTAACTTTTTTTAAACTTTGTGCTATGGTCAAGACATGTCTGAACACGTCTGACATTAGCGCCGCGCAATGAGTTAACTTTTTGATTAATATAGTTATTTTATTAATCCGGCCCGAGTAGATGATTTTTAAACGTCCATAACTTCCATAGCATCTGGCACTCTCAGCATTAGAGTGCTAATATTCAAGTATTGGAGGATCCTAATATGTCTTATAACTTGCCTTTAGCTATACCGTCACTTTCCGCTGGCAGCTTGGAAAATTACATCTCATCGGTGAAAAACTTTCCGATGTTGACGCATGAGGAAGAGCTGGAGTTGGCCACTCGTTTTCAGCGAGATAATGATCTGGATGCTGCACGCGATCTCGTGTTGTCGCACCTGCGGGTCGTCGTCAGTGTTGCGCGAGGATATGCAGGTTATGGCCTACCTCAGGCTGATTTGATTCAGGAAGGTAATGTCGGCTTGATGAAAGCAGTCAAACGTTATGATCCAACTCGGGGGGTGCGCCTGGTTTCTTTTGCATTGCACTGGATACGTGCCGAGATGCATGAATACGTGCTGCGCAATTGGCGATTGGTAAAAATTGCCACAACCAAGGCGCAACGCAAGCTATTCTTTAACCTGCGCAGCATGCGGCAAGGCTTGGAGTCGATGAAGCCGAAGGAAGTCCAAAAAATCGCGCTTGCGTTGAATGTAAGCGAAAGCGATGTGGTGGAAATGGAAGCGCGCTTCAGTGGTCGTGAAGTATCGCTTGAATCGGATGTGGATGATGAGGATGACAAATTTTCACCTATCGCTTATCTGGCTGCAGACAGCGAAAACGAGCCTTCCAATACACTGGAAAAAATTGAGAGTGAACATCTGAAAACGACGGGACTGAGTCGTGCCTTAGCTAGCTTGGATGAACGCAGCAGGCGCATCATTGAGGCACGCTGGCTACAAGAAAATGAAGATGTTTCCACACTGCACGAACTGGCTGCAGAGTTCGATGTTTCGGCTGAGCGCATCCGCCAAATCGAGAAAAAAGCATTAAGCAAAATGCAGGCCAGCATGTTGGTGCCAGCTTAAATCTTCCCCGCTTTTTCTCTGTTTTTACTCTGCAAGGCACCTCTAACTCCCCAGCCGCAAGCAGCTGGGGAGAACGAAGCGAGGGGCCTGAACCCGTAGAGATTAAAAAAGCCGCAGAATAATTCTGCGGCTTTTTTATTTCACTACCCTGAGTCGGGGTTTTCCTTGAGGCGGCGGATCCTCGGGTGACTCATTGCCATCACTGACACCCGATAATGATGTCTCTGACTCCTGTCCTTGAAACGCCAATCCCTGACCGGTTTCCTTGGCAAAAATTCCAATCACTGCCGGAACAGGTACATGAATTTTGTGGGCTACACCACCGAAACGCCCACCGCAGGTGATTTCTTCATTGCCCAACTGTAAGTTTTGTACGGCATTCATGCTGATGTTGAGGACAATTCCACCATCCTTGACATAAGATACCGGCACTCTTGTGTTTGCATCCACCTGCACCGACAAATAGGGTGTATACCCATTGTCGGTGCACCAGTCATAAATCGCGCGGATTAGATAGGGCTTGGTGGCAGATTCGTTCACTTACGCATCGCTTTTTCGGACGGCGTCATCGCTTCGATGTAAGCCGGACGAGAGAACAAACGCTCCGCGTATTTCATCAGAGGCGCTGCATCCTTATCCAGCTGTATACCGTAGTGATCCAGGCGCCACAACAGAGGGGCAATCGCCACATCCAGCATGGAAAATTCATCACCCAGCATGAATTTCTGTTTCAAGAATATTGGGGCAATTTGCGTCAGATTTGCTTTTACCGCCTGACGCGCCTTTTCTACCGTCTTAGCCACACCGCCTTCTAGTGCGGGTATATGGCAAAACAGATCCTGCTCAAATTGATGCAAAAACAGGCGTGCACGTGCGCGCATCACCGGGTCGGCAGGCATCAGCTGCGGATGCGGGAAACGCTCATCAATATATTCATTAATGATATTTGCCTCGTGCAGGATCAAGTCACGCTCCACCAGTACTGGAACCTTGTTGTATGGATTCATTACAGCCAAATCTTCAGGCTTGTTGTAGACATCCACATCAATAATCTGAAAATCCATGCCTTTTTCATACAGTACAAAGCGACAGCGTTGACTGAAGAGATCTGTCGTTCCTGAATACAATGTCATCATTACGAGGTTTATCCTTTGAACTATTTATAACGAGACAGTATATCATGCACTAGTATATTAGTCGCCTAAAATATAAAAATATTCAATTATAACAATTATTTATGACGAAAATAACAAAGCCCATCAGCATGCAATTCCTATGCCGCAAGGTTTAAACAGGATTATCCATATCAAAAAACTGGTGTTCTATTTTCCATTGTTGCGCAAGATGCTCGCCCAGTGCCTGCACGCCATATCGCTCAGTTGCATGATGCCCTGCCGCTATGAAGGCCACACCAGTTTCATGCGCGACATGCACATTTTGCTCTGAAATTTCGCCCGTCAGGAAAGCGTCCACGCCTAGTGCCACTGCCTGTTCAAAATAACCTTGCGCGCCCCCGCTGCACCAGGCAATTTTTTTCAGCACGCGCTCGCCATCGCCAATGACAAGTGGCGTGCGCCGCAGGCTATCCGTAATTTGAGCGGCAAACTGGCCCAGGGTTTGCGGCGTCTGCAATCCGCCATACCAGCCAATATCCTGCTCACCAAACCGGCCCTGCGCCAACAGTCCTAGACGCTGTGCCAACTGCGCATTATTTCCGAGTTCCGCGTGCGCATCCAATGGCAGATGGTAAGCCAGCAAACTAATGTCATGTTGCAGCAAATGGGCAATGCGTCGCTTTTTGATGCCGGTTATTGCTTGGTCTTCATTGCGCCAGAAGTAGCCATGATGCACTAGGATTGCTTCAGCGCCCCATGCTGTTGCGGCTTCAAGCAGACGCTGCGAGGCGGTCACCCCGGTGGCAATGCGGCAGATTTCAGCACGCCCTTCTACCTGCACACCATTTGGACAGTAATCGTGAAAACGGCTAATTTCAAGCAGTATTCCGATATAATCATCAAGTTCGCTTAATTGCATACAGGCACCTCTAAAAATTCAGATTTCATCCCAACTGCTGCGTTGCGGGAAGCGGGGTAAGCAGGCAATCCGCAAAGCGGATGCTCGCAAAAAATTCTTGCTAACATAGGCAATCATATGCGGCGCGGCTAAATTTTTCCCGCGCCTTGCATTCGGGCGAACTCTGAATTTTGAGAGGCGCCCTAGACTAATCCGGCAGTAATATTTTGTGACTGAATCATACCATGCGTAAATTCTGGCTTCTGTTCGCCCAAGCGACCACCATTGGCTTAGCCCTGCTATTTATTGTAAACACGCTTAAACCAGGCTTGCTCCCCAATGCTGCGCGCAATGGCGTGGTCACGCTGTATGAAAACCTGCCCGGCAGCAGCAATACCATACCCACAGCCAGTTTCAGCGCGGCAGCACAAAAAGTCATGCCCGCAGTGGTGAACATTTTTACCACCAGCGCAATCAAGAATCCCAACAATGCCTTGATGGATGATCCCCGTTTTCGCTTCTTTTTCGGCGATCAATTTGAGGATAACACCCCACAGCAAACCTCCAGTCTGGGCTCTGGCGTGCTCGTCAGCCATGATGGTTACATCCTCACCAACCACCATGTCGTTGAAGCAGCTGACCAGATAGAAGTGGCATTGGCAGACGGGCGCAAAGCAAAGGGCCGCATTATCGGTTCCGACCCCGAAACCGACCTCGCTGTTATCAAAATCGAACTCGGCAATAATCTGCCCGCTATTACTTTTGGTCAATCCGATCAGGCCCAGGTAGGCGATATCGTGCTTGCGGTTGGCAATCCGTTTGCCGTTGGGCAAACGGTCACGATGGGTATAGTCAGCGCGGTAAAACGCAACCATATGGGTCTCAATGCCTTTGAAAACTTCATCCAAACTGATGCGGCGATCAATCCGGGCAATTCGGGCGGTGCATTAGTCGATATTAACGGCAATTTGATCGGCATCAACAGCGCAATCTACTCGCCCAATGGCGGCTCGCTCGGTATTGGGTTTGCCATCCCTGTCAGCACTGCAAAAAAAATCATGGAGCAGATTATCCTGACCGGCTCTGTCACCCGCGGCTGGATCGGCGTAGCGGTACAGGAAATAACCCCTGAGCTTGCCGAATCATTCAAGCTCGGCAAGATCCAGGGTGTACTCATTTCAGAAATCGTGCGCGGCGGACCAGCTGATCAGGCAAAGGTAAAAGCTGGCGACATTCTCATCTCGGTGGATAAAAAACTATTGATCGATTCCACTTCCATGCTGGAAACCGTTGCCGCATTACAGCCAGGGAAATCTGTTGCACTCACATTGTTGCGCAATCAAAAAGAAATTGTGCTGCAGGTAAAAATAGGCAGACGCCCAATACCCAAGCCGCATTAGCGGATCAAGGTTCAAGGTGCAAGGTGCAAGGTTCAAGTTAACTGCGCAACCCCTTGAACCTTGCACCTTGCACCTTGTCCCTTGAACCTTAAAATCAGGTTTTTTTCACTTCCGTAACACTCTCTGCTGGCTTCTTGGTCGTCCACACAGCGACCAAGATACCCACTTCATACAGCAGCCACATCGGGATGGCGAGCATGAACTGCGACACCACATCAGGCGGCGTCACAATGGCGGCGATGATGAATGCGCCAACGATAACGTAACGGCGAATCTCCCTGAGCTTGGCCACGGAAACAAAACCTACTTTGACCATCGCGACTACAGCCACGGGCACCTGAAATGTCAAGCCAAAAGCCAGGAACATGGTCATTACAAAACTCAAATATTTGTCGATGTCCGTCATCACCGCCACACCTTCCGGCGCAGCGGCTGTAATAAAACCAAAAACCATGGGAAATACGGCGAAGTAGGCAAACGCCATGCCGCTCAGGAACAGCAGCAAGCTGGCCACCACCAGCGGCACTACCCAGCGTTTTTCATGGGTGTATAAACCCGGAGCAACAAAGCTCCATACCTGGAAAAGAATGTAAGGCAAGGTGATCAGAAACGCAGTCATCAATGCAACCTTGATCGGCACAAAGAATGGCGCAATCACATCGATAGCGATCATTTGTCCGCCTTGAGGCAGCTTGTCTAGCATCGGTTGCGCCAGCAAGGTATACAGATCCGCGGCCCACGGAAACAGAACTATAAACACCAGCAATAGCGACACAACCGAGTACAACAGGCGTTTGCGCAACTCGAGCAAGTGTCCGATTATGCTTTGAAAATTAATCATCCGTTATTTGTTGATTTTTTCTGCTCTAGCGATGCGGGCATCACAGCGTGGTGTTCATCAATTATTTCATTTCTGTGCACTGCCACATCTACCCTGGGTGATTCGCTCTTCAGCAACTCACTCCCGGGTAAACTCTCTGCGGAAATTTCATTCGTGGGCATTGATTGCGCTGGTATCGGCCTCCCTAGGTCGTACTTGGAAGCCGAGATTTCATTGCTGATTTCGTGAATTTGATTGCCCAAATCCTGAGTAGCCTGATGCATGGATGCGTCAAGATTTGCAACGCTCTGCCGTGCATCTTCTTGCAACTTACGAAACTCTTCGAGTGCCATGTCGCGCGATATATCCGCCTTGACACCAGTGATGTAACGTTGGGCACGCCCCCACAGATGACCCATGGTGCGCGCCACCTTGGGTAAGCTCTCAGGGCCAATCACGATCAATGCGACCACTGCAATAACCACCAATTCCGGGAACTCAATTCCAAGCATAATGAGTCAGACTCTTCAGGTTTTGGTGTGGGACTTTTCTTTTACTTCACCTTCGATGGTTTTGCCATCGTCTGTCACTTGCTTGGCTGGTTCTTCGTCGCTCTTCATACCCTCTTTGAAACCCTTCACTGCGCCACCCACATCCTTGCCAATGTTGGTCAGTTTTTTGGTGCCGAATATCAATATAACCACTACCAATACAATCAACCAGTGCCAAATGCTAAATGCGCCCATGTTATTTCTCCTTGTAAATAATTAATTAAACCACCCCGCCGCAAGCAGCGGGGTATTGTATAGGGTGCGTCACACGCACCCTACCAAAATGCGCCCAAAGTGGCGGGGAGAGCGAAGCGAGGGGCCTGAACCCGTAGAGATTAAATCTCTTTTTAAATGGGAAGGGTCACGCCGCCAATAATATGCAGATGCAAATGAAATACTATTTGCCCGCCATCACGTCCGGTATTGATGGCAGTGCGGAATCCGCTACCCAAACCGTGCTCCTTTGCCAACTTGGCTGCCAGCAACAAAAGCTTTCCCAATAACGTTGCCTGGCTTTCATCTGCCGTAGCCAATGAATCGATATGCACTTTTGGGATAAGCAACAGGTGAACAGGTGCTGCCGGATTGATATCGTGAAATGCGTAGGCGAACTCGTCTTCATACACCTTTTTGCTGGGTATTTCACCCCTGACTATTTTACAGAATATGCAGTCGTCCATACTCACTCTTTCATTCTGCTGTTCTTTTCAGCGATACCTGAAGTTCCTTCTCGCCTTGCGAGCTCGTTCAAGACATCATTTACATTCGAACCATGTTGCTCCAGCAATACCATGCAATGAAACAACAGGTCGGCTGTTTCATTTACCAGATGCGTTTTGTCACCACTTTTGGCTGCCAGTATCACTTCGGTCGCTTCTTCACCGATTTTTTTCAGGATGGCGTCTTCGCCCTTGCTGAACAATTTTGCGACATACGAACTCGCAGCATCTGCGCCTTTGCGTGATGCTATCGTTGCTGTCAGTCGTTGCAGAATATCGCCAGTCATCATATCCCCAGTTAACATATCGTCAGTCATCACTTGCTTTTCTTTTTATAAATATCTTCAGGATTTTTCAGTACTGCATCGGTTTCCACCCAATGTCCATTTTCCAGGCGGCTGAAAAAACAGCTTTCACGTCCTGTATGACAAGCAATTCCGCCCTGTTGTTCAATTTGCAACAATAAAACATCTTGATCACAATCAAGACGTATCTCTTTCACCCGCTGCACATGGCCGGACTCCTCGCCTTTGTGCCAAAGTTTCTTGCGCGAACGCGACCAATATACCGCCTCACCCAGTGCAACAGTGCGCTGCAAAGCGTCCCTGTCCATCCACGCCACCATCAGCACCCGGCCCGTTTGGGCATCTTGTGCGATGGCTGGCACCAACCCATCATCAGACCAATTGATCTTGTTCAGCCAGTTATCGCTCATAAACGCACCTCTATGCCTTGCTCCGCCATGAATTGCTTGGCTTGCTGCACGGTATATTCGCCATAGTGAAAAATACTCGCCGCCAGCACCGCATCCGCCCCGCCCAACTTAACCCCGTCCACCAAATGCTGCAGGTTGCCCACACCGCCACTGGCTATCACCGGTATTTCCAGCGCATCGCTCACGGCACGGGTCAATGGCAGGTTAAAGCCAATTTTTTGCCCGTCTCTATCCATACTGGTCAGCAGAATTTCGCCCGCACCCAAGGTCTGCATTTTTATAGCCCACTCTACCGCATCCAGACCTGTCGCCTTACGTCCGCCATGGGTAAATACCTCCCATTTGCCGGGTGCAACCTGTTTCGCGTCTATCGCAACCACAATACACTGTGAACCGTAACGCGAAGAGGCATCGAAAACTAGTTGCGGATTCACCACCGCAGACGTATTAATACTCACCTTGTCGGCACCCGCATTCAGCAGGTCTCGCACATCGTCAACCTGACGCACACCACCTCCAACCGTGAGTGGAATAAAAACCTGCTCAGCCACTCGCTCTATCATGCGGAAAATTATTCCCCTGTCGTCAGAGGATGCGGTTATATCGAGAAAGGTGAGTTCATCCGCGCCCTGTTCATTGTAGCGACGCGCAATCTCGATTGGATCACCTGCATCGCGCAACTCAACAAAACTGACCCCTTTCACTACACGACCAGCGGTGACATCGAGACAAGGGATAATGCGCTTAGCTAACATAATTATTGCTCATTACATAATTCGCGACACACATGCCGTCATTCCCGCGCAGGCGGGAATCCAGCAAGACAAAAAATGCATTTTGTTTAACACACTGGATTCCCGCCTGCCCCCGCCTTCGCGAGGGTAACAGGGAATGACGTGGATTTTTTTTAATTTCACAATTCAATTTTGGGTGATCAGGAGCGTTGCTTTCCACTCCGCAGTGAGTCGATCCGCCAGCTTTTGCGCTTCCTCAAAATCCAGCGTCCCCTCATAAATCGCACGACCGGTGATTGCGCCGGTAATGCCCTCCTGCTGCACGGCACACAATGCCCTTACATCATCCAGATTGGTGATGCCGCCGCTGGCAATCACCGGCACCGTAAGTGGCTTCGCCAGCTCCACCGTGGCCGGTATATTCACGCCGTTCATCATGCCGTCGCGGCCGATATCGGTATAAATAATGGCCTCTACGCCGTATCCTTCAAAGCGTTTTGCCAGATCGCATACATCATGTCCGGTCAGTTTTGACCAGCCATCTACCGCGACTTTTCCATCCTTCGCATCCAGCCCAACCATGATATGCCCGGGGAAGGCATCACAGGCTTCATGCAGGAAACCGGGCACCTTTACCGCTGCTGTACCAATAATGATGTAGGTCACGCCAAGATCTAGATAGCGCTCTATGGTTTCCAGATCGCGTATGCCGCCGCCCAGTTGCACCGGCACATCCAGCCCAACCGCTTCGATGATGCTGCGTACCGCCGCTTCATTCTTCGGCTTTCCCGCAAAAGCACCGTTCAAATCAACCAGGTGTAAACGGCGTGCGCCCTGTGCCAGCCATTGTTTCGCCATCGCAGCGGGGTCATCCGAAAACACGGTTGCACCCTCCATCAAACCCTGACGCAGGCGTACACAATGTCCATCTTTCAAATCAATCGCGGGAATAATTAGCATAGTAAAAATTAAACGTGATGTTAAACGGGATTCCAATTTACAAAATTTTCTAGCAACTGCAAACCTGCCTTGTGGCTTTTTTCCGGGTGAAACTGTACCGCAAACAAATTATCGCGTGCCACAGCGCATACAAATGGCTGCGGGTAATCACTCACAGCCTGCACATATGTGTCATCAGCTGGCTTTACATAATAGCTATGCACAAAGTAGAAACGCTCATCCTGAGCAATATTTTTCCACATGGGGTGGTGAACTTTTGCGCTTACACCAACGGTGGAAGCGACCATCGTACCCTCCCCCCCCGGGGGGAGGGTTAGGGAGGGGGGCAAGGGCAACCGAGGCACATCCCTGCGGGAGATGGCTAAAAATTTGATGTACCTGGTTCCAACCCATATGCGGCACTTTCAGGCGATTGCCTTGCGCATCATGCAAGTTATGTTCAAAGCGCACAACCTGCCCAGGAAATACGCCCAATCCGGGCACATCGCCTTCGGTGCTATGCTCAAACAACATTTGCAAACCTATACATATACCGAGAAATGGCTTGTTGTGCGCTGCATCCAGCACTGTCTGGCGCAAGTTGCGCGAGTCCAGCTCGCGCATACAGTCCGGCATCGCGCCCTGCCCCGGAAATACAACTCTTCCTGCCTTTGCAACCACAGCTGGATCATCAGTCACCACGATGGATGCCTTCGGTGCTACCGCCATCAGCGCATTGTGCACCGAACGCAAGTTACCCATGCCGTAATCGATTACTGCGATATCAACCATGATGTATTTTAGAGGCTACCCTTGGTGGAAGGCATCATGCCAGCCATGCGTGGATCAAGCTCAACCGCCATGCGCAGGGCACGTCCGAAAGCCTTGAACACCGTCTCAGCCTGATGGTGCGCGTTATTGCCGGCAAGGCAATCAATGTGCAAAGTGACCAGGGCGTGATTGACAAAGCCCTGGAAAAACTCATGGAACAGATCCACGTCAAATTCGCCTATGCTGGCACGCACAAAGTCCACGTTGAATACTAGGCCGGGGCGGCCGGAAATATCCAGCACCACGCGTGACAATGCTTCGTCCAGCGGCACATAGGCGTGGCCGTAACGGCGCAAGCCCTTTTTATCACCTATCGCCTGATTAAATGCCTGCCCCAGCGTAATGCCGATATCCTCAACGGTGTGATGTGCATCTATGTGCAAATCGCCTTTGGCGACAATAGACAAGTCGAGCAAGCCATGCCGTGCAATCTGATCCAGCATGTGATCGAGGAAAGGCACACCGGTATCAAAACTGGACTTGCCGCTGCCGTCCAGATTCAGCGATACGCTGATCTGGGTTTCCAAAGTATTACGAGTTACCTGCGTGTTGCGCATGATGTTTCCCATTAAAAAATAAACCACCCCGCCGCAAGCAGCGGGGGATTGTGTAGGGTGCGCCGTGCGCACCATGGTGCGTGTGACGCACCCTACCAAAATACGCCCCAAGTGGCGGGGAGAGCGAAGCAAGGGGCCTGAACCCATAGCGATTCAAGAAAATTGATGAATACTTTCCTGCAACGCCCTGACAAACAATTCATTTTCTTCCGCTGTCCCTACTGTAACGCGCAGGCAATCCAGCAGTGCCGGATGTCCGCCATCCAGCTTTTTAATCAACACGCCGCGTTGTTTTAATCCTTCAAACACCTTGGCCGCATGCGGCAGCCTGAATAAAATAAAATTTGCCTCGCTCGGATAAGCATGCACATCTACCGTGCCGACCAGGCGTTCAAACAACCAGCTTCGATCCAGCTTGATCTGCTCAGCCTGCTGCAACAATACTGCATGATGCTTCAATAATATTTCGGCAACCTGCTGGGTCAGTACCCCGACATTATACGGCAAGCGCAGCTTTTCCAACTGTACTAGCCAATTTTTGCTGCCCGCCAAAAATCCCAGGCGCAAACCGGCCATACCCAGCTTTGAAAAAGTTCGCATCACCAATAAATTGGGATAGAGACCCAATCGAGAGAAAAAACTATCGCTTGCAAAGGCGTAATAAGCCTCATCCACCACCACCAAACCATTGGCAGCCTCTATTATTTGCTCGATATCTGCGGCTGCAAACAAATTACCGGTGGGATTATTCGGATAAGACAGGAATATCAATGCAGGCTGCTGGTGTTCAATAGCTGCCAGCATTGCAGGCATATCAAGGCTGAAATCTTCTTTCAGTGGCACACCAATATAATTCATGCCGGTAAAAGTCGCGATCATTTTATACATCACAAAGGATGGCTCAACGCTCATCAATGTCGCTCCCGGCTTGGCGACAGCCATTGCCAGCAACTGGATAATTTCATCCGAACCGTTGCCCAGCAGCACCTCCATCCCTGGCGCCAAGCCGCTCGCTTTTATAATACTTTTTTTCAGACTTTGTGCACCGGCATCGGGGTAGCGGTTAATTGCCGCGTTCGCCACTGCTTGGGCAACTTCTGCGCGTATACTCTCGGGCAGCGAATAGGGATTTTCCATCGCATCCAGCTTGATCATACCGGGACTCGGCTGCACATGGTAAGCATGCAGTGACAGGATATCCTGACGCAGCAGACGCTCTGGTATTAAATTGTCGCGATTGAAAGACATAACATATTTGCGCAAAGGGGAGTTCAGCATTTTACCTCAACCTTGTTGCGAGTTAGCGCATTTAACCCGAACGTTTCATAGAACAGTCACTCCCGTGTAGGAGCACGCCCTGCGTGCGAATTTGGCGATCATAGCGCCTACTCCGCTTATCGCACGCGGGGGTCTCAGCTCTAATGGACAATCTGCCATGAATTCAGTTCTTGAAAATTACGAGTTCCTGTCCTCTGTCATGGGACAGATGCGCGTGGCAGCCACGCAAGGCGAAATTCCAATACCGACCCACTAACTTTTCGTATACTGATCCCAAGAAAAGCAAAAAGCCACCCGAATGGATGGCCTAAATGCTTGCTGCTTTATGGTGGGCCCTCGCGGACTTGAACCGCGGACCAAAGGATTATGAGGACCACACAACTGGCTTTTGCAGGCTACAAAGTTGAAGATTCCCAACAGTTTTTCTGCCGGCCACTTTTCTAATTTTCAATACCGACCCTGGAACCGAACCTTTTCTCCCATATCCCATAGGTATTTGTTTGCCAAAATTGATTGAAAACAATCAGCTGCACCATATTTCTTGCCGACCAAACTGAACAGGCACCGAGCATAAAAAAACTGCCCCCCCGGGGGTGCTGCGGTCAGATTGCCCATAGTGGCCCACAGGGACTCACCCGACGGCGCGGATGGGAGCAGCAATCCCGGCACCCCAGCGGCTCGCAGTAGGCCCCAAATTTTGGCGGCGTCGGTGCAGTTGCGGGCTGTGGCGTGGCGGAATTTTCGGGGAAAACCAAAAGGGGAAAAGCCCGAGGCGATGTTCTGTCACGAGCCTTTGGGTTGTGTTTCTTATGCAGCCAATTGCATTTGCAACGCTGGTGGAACCAATGTTGGCACAACAGCGATTTTAACCGAGCCGTGAATCGCCTCTTTGATAATGATTGAGGCGCTGTTGGCTGCTTCCTGCAAGGTCTTGGTGCTCAGATGCGCGTACCGCTGGGTCACCTTGCTGTCAGAATGCCCGAGTATCTGCTGCACTTCATACAAGGTGCGCCCAGAGTTAACAAGGAAAGAAGCGTATTGATGGCGTAGGTCATGGATCCGCAGGTTGGGTAGCCCTGCACTTTCACGTATCTGCTCCCAGCTTTTGTGGACATTCACATACGGATTGCCAGTCCTCCTGTTGACAAACAAATACTCGAACTCTCCTTCTGTATCTAACTGGTTGAGAATATCGATTGCACTATCATTCAAAGGAACCGAACGAATGCGCTTCGACTTGGAATTGCTTGCCGGAATACGCCACACCCTATTCTTCCGGTCTATCTGGCTCCATGTAGCCTGGAGAGCTTCATTTAGCCGTGCGCCAGTGCTGAGTAAGTATTGCGCCACCAAACACGCACCACGCCTTGGGTCAGTCCGCAGCACGCCCATCAATCTTTTTAATTCGACGTCATCAAGGTAATGTTCGACCTTGTTGTCTTCGTTAAATAGATGCACACGAGCGATGGGGTTCTGCTCCAACATCTCCCATTCGACGGCAACGTTTAGGGCATACCGCATTAGCTTCACGTGATGATCACAGGTAGCGCCTGCTAAGCCGCCAGCCTTGAGGTTGCTGTGAAACGCCTGGACATGCTGACGCGTGATCTGGTTCAGGCGAAGGTGGCCAAATTCCTTTTTCAACCGCAACCGGAACATACCATCGTCTTTTTGCCAACTGCGTTTCCGTTGCTTGAGGTAAGGCAGCAGCCGCTCTTCAAAGTACTCCTTGAAGCTCTGGACAGCTTGCCGCGCCCTCTCCGCTGCTCTGGGATTAGCACCAAGTTGGATTTCTGCTTTCAGTGTTTTGGCTTTCTGACGTGCTTCCACCAAGGTGGTATCGGTCGTGCGGCCAATTTTCTGATGACAGGTCTTGCCGGTGCTGTCCTTGTATCGCAGATAATAGGTACCTTGTCCTTGGCTGGTGGCTCGCACCTCGATGTACAGACCTGGTACTGAGCCGCTGTCAACGACCTCCACGCGATTCTTCCCCACTGGGCATTGCAGGTTATTTTCGATATAGCCTTCTGTTAATTTTATAATCATCGTATTCTCCTTATGTTTGATAAACAGCATGGTAATGACAACCACGACCCGTGAAGGGCTGAGACTGCCGTGTTGGTGCGACAGGAACACAGTGGTACATCGGGCGATGAATTGACCGGAGTGGCACCCTGCGCAGTCTGAAAACCTACTTTCGTATTGCATGATCTAAGTCCCATATTCGTTAGAGCAAATTGGCTGGATTAGGCAGCGAGTCAACGTTGATCCACTGCTGCGTCGAGAGTTCTTATTTAGTTGCATCCCCTAGAAAATGATCGCCTTCCATTGGCTGAGGATGCCGCAAAGTATTTCATGGTGCACGGCAGTACTCCCTGTTGTGTACGGGGTCAGGACTCTCCGCAGCCGTGACTTAATGTTGATGCAGTGCAGGCTATAGCAGGTGGTATGTATTTGTAGCCCCTATTTTTTTGCCGGCCCCTAATTGAAATTGTTTCGTTTGAACCATGCACGAAACATATCTGCCCACTTCACTCCTTGGCCATTTATCCAGCTCACCCCAGCGCTTGCGACCACAAATTTGTTCAAATGTGAAATCACAATCGACCCACTTCTTGAGGATCCATTCTTCGACTGCCTGCCGGACTAACTCGCCGTACTTTGGAGCAGTTGGCGCCCCATCAGACTTAAATTCACGCTGTATAGACTGCTGCCCATTTGATACATTCACTGCTGAACTTGTTACCATGTTAATTCTCCAATTTAATTTATATTGACTGCCATACTGCACTTCCACGGGAAGGGTAGCCCTACCTAAAAAGTCCACTTTATCCACTTCCCCATACAGCCCATCGGTTGCCGCCGAAGTGGGAAAAGTGAATTTTTTGGTGGCCCCCTCCCCGCCGAAAATGGAAGAGCATGCCGCCGCAATTGCACTCTCCACCGGCAACCCCACCCCCTACCTGAAAGTCCACTTAGTCCCCTTCGACATCGGATCCAGATGAAGTGGGAAAAGTGAATTTTTCGGGTGGCTCCTCCCCGCCGATAGTGGAGGAGTATGCGACCCCCACCCTGCCTAGAAGATATCATCAGCCCCTGGGACATAGCCTGATATTGGCGCGGCATGTGCTGTGTCATGTGTTGTGACACGTTCAGGGTCATGCTTGAATCCATATTCTGCCCACTCGGTCGCATAGACCTTGTTGACCTGGATGCCCTTGAACAACTCGATACCGTCGAGGGTGGTGTGTGCAATACCGCGTCCGAGGTTGTGTGCCAGCAAGTCCTTGACCTTGGCCTTCGCAAAGGGTTTACGCCCGCTGTCGCTGCACCACGTGGTGTACGCCTTGTATAGCGACGAGCGGCGGATGACATAACCTGTATCAAGTTCGCATGCCTCGAAAATAAACTCTTCCAGCGAGTTGGTTCTGCGACGCCATTTATCCATCAGGCGGTCATGCGCCGACGACTTGGGATACGAACCGTTGCTGATCAGTCTAGCCGCGCCCACAAGAGCCCAGTGGGCAATGCCGGGCATCTCTGCCTCAATAATTCGGTCAGCCAGGCCGGGGTCAATCGGCAGGCCATTTGCGAGACGGCTGTTTGGAAAATCAACAATAATCCAACGACTGAAAAATGCTTCGCTGTGATCAGTCGTGTTGATGAGATTGTTCGACATGAAAATGTGAGCGGCCTCATTTTTGAAGGAGATAGGGCGATGCGTAGGATGGCGTCCGGTAAGCATATCCCCACCCGTGACAGTCTTGAAGGCAGCAGCAGGAATGGCCTTGTCGTCGGGCAGCTCGCCGACCACGTTGAGTCGCATTCCCGCCAGTGATGCGAGGAAGTATTCACGATCCCAGAAAAATGGTGACACGGCAGATATGAACGAAGATGGCACAACCCCGCGCTGGATGCGTTCAATCGTCCCCTTGCCTGCACGTCCGAACGGATCGTAATATAGCGTGGCCTTCTGATATCTATGCGCAATCCCCAACATGGTGGCACCAGTCAATTCTTGCATAAGGGTGATCTGCTGCAGCTCTTCGCCCTCATTGAGGGACTGGAATGTCTCATGCATAAAATTATCAAACAACGGTGTCGCCATTTCCTTAGGCGAATACTCAAGTTTCACGCGTTGACGATGTTCAGCAGTCAGTTTCTCTCGTATTATTTTGTGGCCAGCAATGCGATAAAAACCGCCAGGACACGCTAAACCTACAGGTGCCTCCTCAAAGAATGTGTCATCAGTAGCCAGTGAGATGATGTGTTGGGCGATGGCTCGATAATCTGAGGCACGTTTGCAATTGTCTAGCCCGTCATGGGCTTCCGCAACCAATTGCGCCAACTTGTCCACGGAAAACACGACCCAGATGCCTTGCTCTTCATCAAACACATAGAGCTCGCCTGCATGGCCAACAGGGCAATGATTACCAACAGTTAAATTTTTGAGAATCTCTTTGGCAAATGCGTGGTGTGTTTGCGCTAAAATATTTTCAGCCGTTGGTGCCTTGATTAGCCTGTCAAGATTCACAAGTGATAACTTGGCGTTGGCGTTCTTCAGCTGGGCACGGATACGCTGAAAGTCAGCAGGATTGTTCCTTTTGATAACTCGTAGCGCGTCTAGTGCCTCAGACTCAAAAGGTGCACCGAGGTCTCCAACCACTTTGATCATTAAACGCTTGATGATCTCTTGGGCAGCGATGATTGCAGCCGCTGTCTCGTCCACAGCAATTGGGGTAGGGGGAACAGCCATACTTTCGCCTTGGGGAGAAGGCGCGGAAGGTGGTGCTACTATTGTTGGTGTGCCGCCTGCTGTAGATAGCGACTGTATTGCAGAGATGTTACTTTCAGTTGATGGTAGGTGTTGCATTTGGAAATCTCCTTAGTGTGTTGCGGAGTTCCTTTATCACCTACCGGTTTTTTCCGAGGCATGCCTCGGTATGTTGCTATCAATATTTATGCGGCTTGCCGAGACATCGGCCGGTATGCTACCGGTATGCTGCACCGGTATGCTTCAGCCTACTCCCGGAAGATTCCTGATATGCGTTCCCACTCATCGGCCCAATCCTTCAACCCCACAAAGACGGCATCAAGTCGTCTTATTGAAATTTTCTTATCGAATAATGCGGCTGCTATTAAAGTAGGATCCCAAGTTGCGGAGGTACTTTTATTACCCCTTGCAACGCGGCAAAGCAGCAACCATTTCGGGGTGGTCGCAAGGTATTTCTCCCATTCTTCATAGCTATAATGCATGTCCTGAAACGCCGTTGCAATCTGACCCTTCGTAAGAGGCGCAAGCTTACTTACGCTGCTCTGCTCTACATGTGTTGCACTCATCATTTCCGCCTCATCAGGAACCGCATCGCCGAAAACCGAATACTTGTATTCTGGATAATTTACTTTGGCCCACGCATCCAGGCTAGTGAGTGTGACATATGGATGTGTAGAATTATTTTTTGAAATCTGACTGATTAGCAGAACAGATTTATCTCCTTTGGCAAGCTCATTATCTATGTCGCACCGATATTTTAAGTATTGGGTTTGCAATGCGATATTTCTATTTAGCTCTGCCAGTCTTTCAACAATAACATCGTCTGAAAGCCTTTCGACTTTAGCATTGGAGTAATCAATTTCCGCTGACTCTGCCATGGCATCAAGAATTTCATACAAAGACATATAGTTATCAGAATCTGTGTCATCTTGCGCCCTGTACTTTCGGATACGGCCCCGGCGTTCATCCATCAAATATCTAATCGCATCGTCCTTGGAGCAGCTTGTATTGCGGTCGCACACAAGGCGGCCTGCATTCATGTCTCCTTCAAAATCATTCTGCATAATATTCACCCATTATTAACTGCAATTTCCAGCGACACACTCTCTCAACGGGCACCCCAGCCCCCACTCAAAAGTCCACTTTTGCCACTTGGTTGAAATTCTACACTGCACCAGTTTTCCCGTAGTGGGTAAAGTGGATTTTTCTCCGACCCTCTCGCGCTGGTTACGTGAGATATGGCGCAATAAGTGGCAACCATGGTCAACTTCCGGTGACATACACATTTCTACGGCCACCCCAGCCCCCTCGGAAAACCCACTTTCCCCACTTGCCTTGCCGCGCCGTTTCACCGAAGTGGGAAAAGTGGACTTTTTGCCGCCCCCTCCCCCACCGTCGGCGTGAGGTAGGGAGCCCTTGAGTGGAGTTGCGGAACACTGCAGCTGCCCGCCAAGCCATGCAGCACATGGCTCCCAGACATTGTTCAATATAAAAGGTCAGCCTAAAGAGCTAACTCCTGTCCAAGCCATATCTAGGAGCAGGCTATTTAGTAGCTAGCTCTTGGGTCCAAACAATTTATTTTTAGTGGAACGCAAAGTGGCGGACAAATATTTGAACCGTAGCATCACCTGCGCCGATTCAAAAAAAACTGCACCTTCCCTTCCCACAAATACACACGCAATACTCCACATATTCGGAGCAGCTGTGCGTATCTGTGGGAAGGGTCAGGGTCATGCGTTGCGAGTCAATCAGTCTGCATACTGCCAGAATTCCAGGCTGTCTGTATCCACTCCCGTTGCCGTTACTGCGCTTGCCAGTGCATCCTCAAAATTCCAGTCGGTCGAGTCAGAAAAATTAAATACATTGTCTTGATAGTTCATGTTGGTTCTCCTTGGGTAAAGTTGGCATACGAGTGGTACTACAGGTCAGCACGTTTCAGTGTAGAGTTTTGTCTGGCGCATACAGCTTCAGCCTGCGGTGTTTGTAGAGGTAGTAAAACGCGACTACCAATGCAGATATCGCCATCAACGACAGTGCCCAGCCAGGCCAGATCAGCCCCATGATTGTTAAGCCAACCACGCCTACCAACCTGGTCGACTTGAACACAAGGCACAGCAGACCTATGATCAGTAAAGTAAAAAATGTCATTGATACTCCTTGGGTAAAGGTTGATGTGGGAAAACTGAGTGTTGTTGAGGCGGGGAGTAATGACTGAAAAATCGAAGCGCAGAAAGGCTGGGAAACACGGTCAGGGTCGGTATAAACTCGGTATTGCACCTACGCTTCATTGCGAAGCAGAAAAAGTCCTCGTATTACTTCGAGTTACAGACATAAAAATTTCAGGGGTGAGGGACTTTAACTAGCTCAGTCCTTATATGCCCTTTGATGCGGGTGTGGCTTTCTTGATGGGTGTTGCTAGTTTGATGGGCTCGGCCTTCCTAGATTTTTCCTCGACCTTCAGGTTAATGGCGGAGTCGATCAGCACTTTCAGCTCTGCCTTGTAAGCAGCAGGGTCGACGGGCAGATAGCTACCCTGCTGCTTGCTAGAGCCTAGCAGGATAGATTCCGCGACGCAGACCGCTGCTAGAAATCCAGGTGAGTTCGAGTCTCGATACAGCGGACGCAAGCTTCCAGACTTAACCGTTTCACGCCCCCCAAATGCCTTCAGGATGCCGGATTCCAGCGCCACCCATTCTTTGGAAAATACACCTTGCAAGCTGTTACCAAAGAGTCGAATGTGAAAGGCCCCCGCATCGTCAACTCCGACGTGATATGTCAGCGTGCTACTGCCAGACAGCGAAGGGCATTCTCCGATCTTGATCAGGCGCATTGCTGGTACAGGTTGAGTGTCTTGCTTTGTGGCTTGATTATTTTGTGTGGCTGCTTGCATGTTGATACTCCTTTGAGTGTTGTGAATTAAAATTGTATTCATATAAGGTGGTTACTTTTCCGCGTTCCATAGATCAACTTCTGCGGCCATCTTTTTAGATTTCCATAAATGCCTCGGGGTCAGGTACGATATTCCTCCGCTATTGGAGGTGCATAGCACCAGATACCAATACATTGCCTCCCCTATCTTCTCAGCTAGTGGTTCGCTAATATCAAACCCTTCGCCAAAATGGATCTCTGCAAGGTCAGACTCAGTCTCGACAATCTTGAATTCACCGCCGAGGAAATCGACATATTTCTCGCTGGCTATTTCATGCTGCAACAGCCCTTCGATATCCACTTCCGAAATGTCATACGCATGCTCGATATGCCGATCTTCCTGTGTGATGCCTAGTAAGATCAAACTGGTCTCTTGCAATAAGCGAAATGGCAGCCGTCCTTGTTGCCATAGTTGATGTGCCTCTTCGAACGAGTGAATTGTGATCATGACTTCCTCCAATTGAAAATGTACATTCCGACCAGATACAGGCCAACCACAACGAGCACCACTGCGCCCACCTGTATTACCATCGTCAATATCATTGCCCACACACTGAGTGCCCCGAGACCTGCGAATACAGCTGCCAGTACAGCGAACATCGAGAATATCCAGACCATGTAATGCTCCTTTTTGAAGTACGAATAAAAACAAAACGCCTATCAGTCGTATTGACCAATAGGCGTTTTGTGAGGGATGCGACACTTTCATATTTATTGACCCCAAAGTGTCGCCGAAGGGTCTTCTTGTTATCTGTTTACATGGCTAGATGCTGCCGAAAAGGACGAATGGAATTACGTAGGCAATGAGCCCGAACATCAGGACTCCAGCCAGAATGGCCCCGGCAATTTGAATCAGGAACAGCATGAGGATGTACCAGAGGCTATCCAATATTCCCATTGATGGCATCCGGTCAAGCGACTTGCCAAATTCCAAGTGATCTGTGGCTGCCCACTTGAATGCCCCAACTGCTGCCTTGCTTGCGGCGTTTCCGGTGAATCGGACAGCTGAGTTGCCAGCCGAGCGAAAATTGCGCATTGCACGTTTCTGGTATGGCTTGGCCATGGGGGGATTTTCCTTTGAGTTGGGTTGTGGGGAGGGGGTGAGGCGGATGTTGCGAGGGTTGCTCACTGCAGGGTGGTGCGGGAATGACAAAGCCCCCATGAAGGGGGCTCAGTGGGGTGCCACATGGAAAACTAGGGTTGTTGCCGCTGGGTTTACATTGACCATCTATGTGGAAGTCGATTGGCCAACACAAATCCAGAGTTCACAAGCCTCGGCAAATTTATTTGCTGGTCAAGCATAAATCAGCATGGTGGCCGCAAATTGGTCAAAACCAAACGAGTCATGCACACGCACTACCCAAAAAAGAAGTCTAATTACTCACGAAAATATGATCTGGCGGCAGATCTGCTTGATAGCGTTCGTACATCGTTGTGTAAGCCGCTTCAATATGTTTTCTAAATAACGACGTGTCAAACAAGGGCATCGTTAGTCGATTATTTTCTAGCTTCTGTCTGATTGCGACTAACCGCTCCGGACTTGTTGCCAATTCGACAGCAAGAGCTTCGTACTCCGCTTGTGACGCAGTGACAAGTTCGGGCAGACCAATTGCATGCAGGAGGCTTGCCGCAACACGAGAAGCAAAAGACTCGCCCATGCAGGTTAGCACCGGCAGGCCAACCCAAAGGGCATCACATGCTGTCGCGTGGGCATTGTATGGCAGGGTATCGATAAACAAATCAGCTTGGCGAATACGCGCCAAGTGTTCCGAGAGCATTGGTAACCGCCGTGCAAAAATCAATCGCGCTGGATCAATATCCCGCAGCTCTGCTTCCTTACGAAGATTCGCCGCTGCATCAGGATTGGCCTCAGACAACCACAATACCGATCCTTCGACTTTTTCGAGGATACGCATCCAGCCATCAAAGGTTGCCGGCGTAATTTTAAAACTATTGTTGAAGCAGCAGAATACGAAACCGGTAGATGGTAGCCCAAGCTCATCGCGGGTGAAAATCTTGCACGAGATCTGCCGTTTGGCATCATTAACCATATAGCTGTTGGGCAAATATACTGCCTTTTCAGAGTAGTGCGGTTGGCCATTAATTGGGACCAGAGCTTTATCAACGATCACATAATCGATATAGCTGGCACCCATCGTGCCAGGGTAACCGAGATAATTAACCTGAATAGGCGCGGCCTGATAGGAAAATATCGCCGTTCGACAATCTTTAGTGTATCCCATGAGATCAACCGCAATGTCGATGCCCATCTCGCGAGAGAGCTCCGCTACTTCTTTATCAGATATATTGCGGGCATCAATGAACCGGTCAAAGGCCGCAGACACTCGCTGACGCATCTCGTCTTGACTGTCAGGACCAAATGAAAACCCAATCAACTCAAACCGGTCTTTATCGTGCAATTCGAACAGCTCGGCCATTTGGTAAGAGACCGGGTGATTGCGAAAATCGGCTGAAAAATAGCCTATACGTATCTTGTCTCTTCGAGGCCGTTTTTTTATGATTCCAAGCTCGTTCTGTTCAGGATATTTTTCTTTTGCATATATCTCTGCCGCACGATGTTGGATGGCGAGATCTGTCGTGAGCGCCAACACATTAAAAGGAACGGCGACATTCTTATTCTGGCTAATCTGCTGAATAAGTAATGGAAGGTCTTTCGTGAGTGAGCCCCAGTCGCATATGCTTATTTTTGCGTGGAGCGCGTGGCCCAAACAAAATTCAGCGTCGGGATCAATCTCCAAAGCCTTGTTTAAGCAATCTGCCGCATCTTTATGTCTTTTCATCCCCAAAAGGGCAAAACCGAGGTTGCTCCATGCCTCGGACGACAGCGGGTCAAGCTCGATGGCTTTTCGGGCTGCGGCTACAGATGCTCCGTACTGCTTCAGTCCACACAGAGTAGAACCGAGGTTGCTCCATGCCTCGGACGACTGAGGGTCAAGTTCGATGGCTTTTCGGGCTGCGGCTTCAGATGCCCCATACTTATTCATCTCATAAAGGGCAGTACCGAGATTGCTCCATGCCTCGGACGACCGAGGGGCAAGTTCGATGGCTTTTCGGGCTGCGGCTTCAGATGCTCCGTACTGCTTCAATCCACACAGAGTAGAACCGAAGTTTATCCATGCTCCTGGGTACAGAGGGTCAAGTTCGATGGCTTTTTGAGCGATGATCTTGGCGGCATCATATTTCTTCTGCATATTAAGAATGCCGCACAAGTTTGCATAGACGGGAGCCAAACTTGGCTGGAGTTTGATTGCTATCCTAAAACAAGCTTCAGCTTTCTCAAAGAGTTTCTGTTTTTCATAGAGCATGCCCAAGTTGGAGTATGCAAACGCGAACTCTGGTGCCATGGATATTGCACGTTGAAGGCATTGTTCAGCCTCGTTCAATGCACCTAACTCGATTAGCTCAAGGCCGACCGTGTTCTGGGCGTCATGGTCACCGATTGTGAGCAGTGCCGTCTTTATCAAGGAATTAATGGCTTGATCTATCAGTCCTTGGCCCCGGTAGGCAATGCTGAGGTTATACAAGGCCGCTGGCATGTTGGGGGTACGATTAAGAGCTTGTTGGCACCAACCAACAGCTGAATCGAATTGTCCGCGAGCGTTAGCTGTTTGTGCTGAAATTATGCAACGAGAGGTGAAATTAGGTTTCATAGGCTAGCGGATATTTTGTCCGGATGGATTTTACCCGAAAAACAAAGGGGAGTGCGCCAGCACTAACAAGGTTTCGTCAAGAAGGTTATAGCTTCGTCTCGCCCCTCAATCCCCCTGTTTCGCCCCAGCAGCCTCCCCAAAACTCCCCCTCAGGCATTACCATGTAGGCCACATGCAATGCATCGAATGCCGACCTGCGGACTTTTGCAATATCGATCCCAGAAAAGCAAAAAGCCACCCGGATGGATGGCTAAGTGCTCGTTACTTATTGGTGGGCCCTCGCGGACTTGAACCGCGGACCAAAGGATTATGAGTCCTCTGCTCTAACCAACTGAGCTAAGGGCCCTTAAACTTAACTTTCACCGTCAAGGAAGCTTTTGAGCTTTTCTGAGCGTGAAGGATGACGCAATTTGCGCAGAGCCTTGGCTTCAATCTGACGGATACGCTCGCGCGTTACATCAAACTGTTTGCCTACTTCTTCAAGGGTGTGATCAGTATTCATCTCGATACCGAAGCGCATACGCAATACTTTTGCTTCGCGCGGTGTGAGTGAATCCAGAATATCCTTGGTGACGTTACGCAGGCTGTCATACACCGCAGCTTCAATAGGTGCCAAGCCATGTGCATCCTCAATAAAGTCACCGAGGTGGGAGTCATCATCATCACCCACCGGGGTTTCCATCGAGATCGGTTCTTTGGCGATTTTCAATATCTTGCGGATTTTATCTTCCGGCATTTCCATCTTGATTGCCAGTGTCGCCGGGTCTGCTTCCAGACCGGTCTCCTGCAGGATTTGGCGCGAGATGCGATTCATCTTGTTGATGGTTTCGATCATGTGCACTGGGATACGGATGGTGCGCGCCTGATCTGCAATGGAGCGGGTGATCGCCTGGCGTATCCACCAGGTTGCATAGGTTGAAAATTTATAACCCCGACGATATTCAAACTTGTCCACGGCTTTCATCAGACCGATGTTGCCTTCCTGAATCAGGTCGAGGAACTGCAAGCCGCGGTTGGTGTATTTCTTCGCAATGGAAATAACCAGACGCAGGTTGGCCTCAATCATGTCGCGTTTGGCGCGTCTGGCCTTGGCTTCGCCATTGGTCATCTGCTTGTTGATTTCTTTCAGATCCTTGATCGGAATCCCCACGCGCTTTTGTACTTCCAGCATGCGCTTCTGCTGATCGACAATTGCAGCCTGGAAACGCAGCAATGTTTCACTGTAAGGTTTTTTGTCGGCAATTTCCTGCGCTACCCAGCCGAGATTATCTTCATTGCTGACGAACATCTTGATAAAGTGCTGGCGCGGCATACGCGCTTTAACCACGCATAAGTCCTGAATGCTGCGTTCGTGTCTGCGCACCTCTTCCACCAGGCTACGCATGGTGTCGCACAGCTTGTCTACCTGCTTAGCCGAGAAACGGAATTGCATCAGTTCATGGGAAATTTGTTCTTGCAGCTTGTCGTATTGCTTGCTGCGATAGCCAAATTTTTCATAGGCCTTGCCCATCTTGCCGAACAGGTCTGAAATAAGTTCAAAGCGCAGCAGTGCATCGATTTTGAGTTGCGCAAGGTTGGCGGCAACCAGCGCCTCTCTGTCTTCGGCAGACTCTTCCTCCTCCGCTTCCTCCTCCGCTTCCTCTTCCTGCTCTTCGTCTTCAAGGATCTCTTCACTGACCAGCGTTTCATCTTCGATCTCAATGAAACCATCAATCACTTCGTCGATGCGCATCTCATCTAGCTTGACCTTTGCCGCCAATGCCAGGATTTCAGCAATGGTTGCCGGACAGGCAGAAACCGCCTGTATCATATGATTCAGGCCATCTTCGATACGTTTGGCAATGACAATTTCGTCCTGGCGCGTGAGCAAACCGACGGTGCCCATTTCACGCATATACATACGCACTGGATCAGTGGTGCGGCCAAAATCTGAGTCAACGGTGGTAGCGGCAAGCGCTGCTTCAGCAGCTTCTACCGCATCTTCATCAACCACCACCACCACACCCTCGGACATGACCATATTTTCGGTGTCCGGGGCCTGATCACTGACGCTGATGCCCATGTCGTTAATCATGCTGACGATGCCTTCGATCTGCTCTACTTCGAGCATCTCCGGCAAGTGGTCATTGATTTCTGCAAACGTCAAATAGCCGCGCTCTTTACCTAGCACTATCAGCGCCTTCAGGCGCGTGCGTCGTTCTTCAACATCCTGCAAAAGGTCAGCAGGTGATGCGTCCAGTTGTAAATTCGCTGCTAATTTTGCCGCCTTTTTAGCACTGACGGGCTTTTTCTTGTCTTGCCGAGTCGCCATATTGGTGGATGCCCAGTTAAGGTAAATAAATTATTAAATTCAAGGCGACATAAAATGTTATGCCGCTGAAATCGGTCGCGGATTATACCCGACTTTGTAGAATATTTCTTAGGGCTCGTTAATGGATAACCTGTCCAGGTTATCCATTAACGAGCCCTAAGCTTAGCCGGGTTTGGAAAGCTGCAAATATAGCTCACGTTCCTGCTCGCTCAATGCTTTAAACTCTATTCCAGCTATTTTGAGGTTCAATTCATGGAATTTTTTCCTACGACTTTCCTCGCGCAATTTAGCCAAAACATCCTGAAACTCTGCTGTTACATCAAATTCCTCGCCCCATTGCATGATTTCTGACTGCTCCGCAGCCAATAATGCCTCGTGAACAGTACCCTGAAAACATTGAATCACCGCTGCACTGCTAACCTCACCTTCCTGCGTGATCAGCCATGCTCTCAAGTCCACAATGGCTTCGGTGTCCGCACCCTCTGCATCCATATCTTCTGGCAACTCTCTGGCCAAATCTGGCTTGAACAATAGGCAGCGCAACAATACGCGCAAATTGGATGCCGCTGGGCGACCAGCCTTTTGCGTAGCACGCCTGGGGGGCGCTCCCATAGCCTTAATCCCATACAGTGCCTCTAATTCAAGCTGGGTAATACCGGCCAAGGCAGCCACTTCCTTGCGCAATAACAGTGCCATGGTCGGCGCGCTGATAGCCTTCAATAAAGGCTTGGCGTGTTCCAGCAGGTTGCTCCGCCCTTCCTGCGTGCGCAGATCAACTTGCGCAGACAGCTCCCTCAGCAAATAGCCTGACAAGGGCAAGGAATCATGCAGTAACTGCTCAAATGATTCGGTTCCGTATTCGCGTATATAACTATCGGGGTCGTGCTCCTTGGGTAGGAATAAAAATCCTATGCGCTTGCCATCCACCAAATGCGGGAGAGAGTTTTCCAGCGCGCGCCACGCGGCTTTTTGCCCGGCTGCATCGCCGTCAAAACAGAACACCACTTGCTCGGCGAGACGCAGCAACTTCTGCACGTGGAATGGCGTAGTCGCCGTGCCCAGTGTGGCAACGGCATATTCAACGCCATGCTGCGCCAGCGCCACCACGTCCATATAACCCTCAACCACCACGACTTGCTGGTTTGCTCGGATGGCTTTTTGAGCTTGAAACAGGCCGTAAAGTTCATGCCCCTTTTCAAACAGCACCGTCTCGGGCGAGTTGAGATACTTGGGCTCCCCGCTGTCCAGTATGCGGCCGCCAAAACCGATGACTTGACCGCGCGGATTGATAATTGGAAACATGATGCGATCACGAAAACGGTCGTAACGCTTGCCCGCCTCTCCTTCAATCACCATACCAGTTTCAACCAGGCTGCTGTCCTGGTAACTTGAGGTAATTCCGTTTAAATTTTGCCAGCCTTCAGGCGCATAGCCTATGCCAAAACGGAGCGCAATTTCACCGCTCAGGCCGCGCCGTTTCAGATAATCGATAGCACGTTGAGACTGCTTCAGTTGTTCCCGGTAATATCGTGTTGCCGCCTGCATGACTTCATACAAATCCGGGGCAACTCTGGTCTGCACTTGACCGGGTGCGAGCGCTTCACGCGGCACTGGAACGCCTATGCTCTTTGCCAGCTCCTCTACCGCATCGACAAAACCCATGCCGGCATGTTCCATTACAAAACCAATGGCGGTGCCATGCGCGCCACAACCAAAGCAATGGTAAAACTGCTTGGTTTGACTTACGGTAAATGAGGGAGATTTTTCACTATGGAAGGGACAGCAGGCAGCAAAATTTGTACCGGCTTTTTTGAGCGGCACATAACGCTCGATCACATCCACAATATCGAGGCGATTGAGTAAATCCTGAACAAAACTTTTTGGAATCACCCCAGTCCTCGCGGTTTATCGGCAGCGTGCCGCATTACTTGGTGTGGAGAAACCATATTAAACCTAAAAAAGCAATTGGCCACAGAGAACACAGAGAGGAATCAATATGTTAATCAGTTTTGCGAACTCTCCCATCGGGTTAGTGGAAAAAGCCAAGCAACCCCTTGTTTTCTCTGTGATCTCTGTGGCTTGAACTGAGGTTTTCAGGTTAACCACCCTGCCGCAAGCAGCGGGTATTGTGTAGGGTGCGCCGTGCGCACCATGGTGCGTGTGATGCACCCTACCAATACTGTAGCCCGACCTACGACAAACGTGCCTTGACCTGAGCTGAAGCCTTGCCTATATCTGCACGACCTGCAAGCTTTGGCTTGAGTATGGCCATCACCTTGCCCATGTCCTGCGCACTCGCTGCACCGCTTTCAACAATTGCCTGCTCGATGGCAGCGTCAATTTCGGCAGCACTCATTTGCTGCGGCATATAGGTAAGCAACACGCTCATTTCAAATTTCTCGATATCAGCCAGATCATTTCGGCCTGCGGCCTCAAACTGACTGAATGAATCACGCCGCTGCTTCATCATTTTATCGATTATTGCCAACACGTCAGCATCTGTGAGCTCAATGCGCTCATCAACCTCACGCTGCTTCATCGCCGCCATTAAAAGACGAATAGCCGACAGGCGTGCAGTATCCTTTGCACGCATGGCGGTTTTCATGTCTTCGTTAATTTGCAGTTTCATGCTCATAGTCAAACTCATGATGATCAAAGCTGGCTCCTCGCCCTGAATAAGAGCGTAGTTGCCGGAATGAAATTCAGAAATTAATACAGCTTTGGAGGCAGAACTTGATTGCGCAGACGCTTGTAGTGACGCTTTACCGCAGCGGCCAGCTTGCGCTTGCGCTCTGCAGTGGGCTTCTCGTAAAATTCACGGGCGCGCAGATCTGTCAGCAGACCAGTCTTTTCTATGGAGCGCTTGAAACGACGCAAGGCTACTTCAAATGGCTCGTTTTCTTTAACACGTACTGTTGTCATCAACAAACTACCTTATACAAAAATTTTGAGGGCGCGATTCTACCAAAACAGCCCCCGTTCCACAACCGCGATTTTTATTGGTCTGTTAACCCAGATTGTCCATTAGACAAAAAACCCGTCATTCCCGCGCAGGCGGGAATCCAGTTGATTGAAAAACACCCCGCGAAGCGGGACGACATGAAGGTTTTGCCTGCTTCGCAGCGTGTTTTATTGCTGGATTCCCGCCTGCGCGGGAATGACGAAGCTAATGGACAATCTGGGTTTAACATGGCTTTTGAGGTCTATTGAATCGTAATTCTGGCAAATTTACGCTTGCCAACCTGTGCCACCACGATGGCGCCCGTTTTGATTTGCATCGCCTTGTCGCTTACTCGCTCCCCATCCAACTTTACCGCCGCCTGTGTAATCATGCGCATTGCATCCGAGGTGCTCTCTACCAAGCCGGCTTGCTTCAGCATTTGTGCGATGCCGATGCTCCCCCCTGCTACTGTCAGGGAAACTTCCGGCATATCATCGGGTAGCACACCCTGGCGGAAACGCGCCTCAAATTCTGTCAATGCCTGTTCGGCAGCCACGCGGCTATGGAAGCGTGTCACCATTTCCTGTGCCAGCATCACTTTTATATCGCGGGGGTTACGCCCTTGTTTGACATCTTCGCTCCATTTATTGATGGTAGCCATGCTTTCAAATGACAGTAACTCAAGATAACGCCACATCAGATCATCCGATATCGACATCAGCTTGCCGAACATCTCTTGCGGAACATCGGTGATGCCGATGTAATTTCCCAGCGACTTCGACATCTTGTTTATACCATCTGTGCCCTCTAACAACGGCATAGTCAGTACACACTGCGCTGGTTGACCATAATGCTTTTGCAACTCACGACCCATCAGCAGATTGAATTTCTGGTCGGTTCCACCCAGTTCCACATCCGCCTTTAATGCTACTGAATCATAGCCTTGTACTAAAGGATAGATAAACTCATGGATTGCAATGGGTGTTTTATTCGTGTAACGCTTGGAAAAATCATCCCTTTCCAGCATTTGAGCGACGGTGTGGGTAGCCGCCAGTCTGATTAAGTCCACCGCGCTGAATTTGTCCATCCAGGTCGAATTGAATACAACTTCAGTCCTGGCAGGGTCTAGCACCTTGAACACCTGCTCACGATAACTTTGTGCATTTTCAGATACCTGCTCACGCGACAAGGGTGGGCGTGCAGCGTTTTTTCCGGAAGGGTCGCCTATCATGCCGGTGAAGTCGCCAATCAGAAACAGCGCGTGATGTCCCAGGTCCTGCAGCTGGCGCAGCTTGTTGAGCAAGACGGTGTGACCGAGATGTAAATCCGGTGCTGTGGGATCAAAACCCGCCTTGATACGCAAGGGGCGACCCAGTGCCAGCTTCTGTTTGAGTTCCGATTCCAGCAGTAACTCGCTGGAACCGCGTTTAATTACATCAATTGCTTCTTGCTGTGTCATGTTCAACATAATTTTTTATCGAATTAATTTTGTTTTGAGCAAACGCCCATCTCTGTTAAAATGCGGCTTGTTTTAAATACAAGGAATTGACGGTACACAGTGCAACTGCAACACCATCATAAATATAAATAATGGTAACCCAAAATCCCCTGACACAAACACGCAAATTGAAATTGCGCTGGTTTGTTATCGTATCAACACTTCCTTTGCTTGCGGTGGTGTCGGCGTTTGGCATTATTCCGCAAAGTGAAATCGGCTTTACCTTTAATAAAAGCGTGGTTGAGGAAATTTCCTTGCCGGCAGCAATTCCAGAAGCTGACACCTCAACTGTTTTCTGGCGGACTGAACGGGTACAGCGCGGCGATACCATTGCTGAACTGTTGCGCCGCCTGAATGTAGACGACCCCGCAGCCAGTCACTATTTGCGTACCAACGAAGCAACAGAGTCCCTGCATCGCCTTACAACAGGCAAAGAATTGCAGGCTGAGACTCGAGCTGATGGCAGCCTGGTATCTTTGCGCTATATCGACGCTAACGCGAATCAGATTATCATCGAAAGACAGGATGACAACTTCAATACCCGCACGTTAAGCGCACAAATTGAAAAGCGCGTTGTCATGCGTACGGGTGATATCAGCAGTACGCTGTTTGCCGCCACCGACGCTGCCGGCATGTCTGATTCTGTGGCCAATCAATTGGCTGATATCTTCAGCGGTGATATCGACTTTCACCGTGATCTGCGCAAAGGTGACAAGTTTGCCGTGATTTACGAGATGAATTATAGCAATGGCGAGCCTGTCAGCACCGGCAAAATTCTTGCGGCAGAATTCACCAACCAGGGTCGGCAGTATCGGGCGTTGTACTATGAGTTAAGCACGAATAAGGGCAGCTACTTCAGTCCGGACGGAAAAAACATGCGCAAGGCTTTTCTGCGCTCTCCGCTGGAGTTTTCCCGCGTCAGCTCTGGTTTCACACTATCTCGCTTTCATCCTGTACTCAATAAATGGCGAGCACACAACGGGGTGGACTATGCCGCAGCAAGCGGAACCAAAGTGATGGTAACCGCTGACGGAATTATTTCTTTCGTCGGCACACAAGGTGGCTATGGCAATGTGGTGATCGTAAACCACCAGGGGCGTTACACCACTGTATACGGACACCTTTCCCGATTTGCCAATGGTCTTCGTCAAGGCCAGCGGGTAACGCAAGGTGCGCTTATTGCTTATGTAGGCAGCACAGGCCTGGCAACTGGCCCGCATCTGCATTATGAATTCAAGATCGATGGCCAACACCGCGACCCGTTGCGAGTTGCATTGCCGGATGCCAAGCCGATTAATGCAGTGCAAAAAGTCCAGTTCCAGACAGCAACATCAACCCTGAATAATCGCTTGAGCATGTTGAGCGGCAATTACCTCGCAAAAGCGGATTAATGCCCATTCGGATTTCATCCTTGTGATCAAGTCTGAGCTTTATATCGGCATCATGTCCGGCACCAGCCTGGATGGCATCGACACGGCTCTGCTTGATTTTTCAACCAGCACGCCCAAGCTCTTGGCAACTCACTTTGAGGCTTATCCGCCCGAGCTTCGGGAAATGCTGCTGTCTTTACACCTCCCCGCATCAAACGAGATCCATCAGGCGCAAGTCGTTGCCAATGAACTGTCGCATCGCTATGCGTCTGCCACCCAACAACTGTTGCTGACAGCTGGTATTGCTGCCCGCAAAGTACGCGCCATAGGCTGTCACGGCCAGACCATACGCCATCGTCCCGAGGTCGGCTACACTCTGCAATTGTGTAATGCAGCGCTGTTGGCAGAGTTATGCAGCATAACGGTGGTGAGTGATTTTCGCAGCAGAGATATCGCGGCCGGCGGACAAGGCGCGCCCTTAGTCCCCGCTTTCCACGACAAGATGTTGCGCCATCCCGACATTCATCGTGTGATCGTCAATATCGGGGGCGTCAGCAATCTCACCAACCTCCCCCCCCAGAAAATCGACCAGCAAAGCCACCAGCGGCTTTGATTGCGGCCCCGGTAATATGTTGATGGATGAGTGGATCAAGCGGCATTTGGAACAAACTTACGACAAGGACGGTGCATGGGCGGCGAGTGGTAAAATAATTCCCGCTCTGCTACAGATCTTGCTTGAAGAACCTTATCTGCACACCAGCCCACCCAAGAGTTGTGGGCGAGATTTGTTCAATATGGGCTGGCTGGAGCAAAAACTGCGTGGCAATGAAGCACCTGCCGATGTACAAGCCACGCTACTTGCACTAACTGGCCATGCAATCAGTTCATCCATTCAGCAATATTGCCCCGGTGCGACAGAAGTTTACCTATGCGGTGGCGGTGCGCACAACCTGGCACTGGTCACCTATCTTGAGAGTTCCTTGCCCGATAGGCATATCCAGCTTACAGACCAGCTTGGGTTAGAGGCTGACTGGCTCGAAGCGATTGCCTTTGCCTGGCTCGCCCAACAAACACTATTCGGCCATTGCGCCAACCTGCCTGAAGCTACCGGAGCGCGCCACCCCTGCATACTCGGAGCCATCTATCAGGCGTAAAAAATCCAAACTCCGTCGCGATACTGCGTTACTCATGAAATTTTATCGCTTACATATCATACATATGCTGCGCGTTAAAATTTCATTCGCGCCTTGTCTCGCTTAGGATTTTGAATTTTTAGAGGTGGGTGCCCTATAACCTTTCCTGACCTTTAGGCCGAGAAGGATGAACCGCAACCGCAGGTCGTTGTCGCATTCGGATTTTTAATCACGAATTGCGCACCTTCAAGACCATCCTGATAGTCGATTTCTGCACCTACCAGATACTGGAAGCTCATCGGGTCAACCAGCAACTGCACACCGTTTTTATTCATCACGGTGTCGTCTTCGTTAATGACTTCATCAAAGGTAAAGCCGTATTGAAAGCCCGAACAACCGCCGCCGCTGACAAAAACGCGCAGCTTCAACTCTGTATTACCCTCTTCTTCAATCAACTGCTTCACTTTATTGGCTGCGCTTTCTGTAAACAGCAATGGATCCTGAATTTCAGCTACTGCGTTCATGTATATCTCCTTAAATATTTGTTCATTAAAAATTATTTATTGGGCCAACATTTGACCTTACAACGGCAGTTGTCCGCAGATTAATGTCGATTAAACAAATGATTATCTGATTTTCCACCATTACCAAATTGGTGACGAAGAGTTATTTTTTTATCTGCTTGGAAATCAATTCACCCTAAAGGGCACAAGAACCTCTTCGAGGTAATCTGCATAATCTGCGGATCGAACTATTTTTCTAGGTTCAACTGGATTTCCAGTGTTTTGTAATGTACATCTACTGTGACTTTGGCTTTGCTCTGTAGTTTCAAATACTCAGCCACCCTGACAGGCCCGGTGACCTCGCCATTAACCACCAAGAGTAACATTCACTTTCCCCTTAGCTCGCGCACACCTCGCTCAAACACCCTAACCTGGACATTTTCAATTGTAATGTCAGGAGACACCTTGAATGCACGGTCAATAACTTGGTAATACTTGAAGTTTAGCCAATATGCAGCCAGTTCCTGTGGAGCATTTTCCAAAGGGAATTGTAGCACCACTTTCTTGCCTCTTTAACCGCATTCACAATCAGTTGCATATTACCCTGAAATGCCTTGCCACGCTGTTTGATCGATTGCACTAGAATCAGCCAACGTATATACCAAGGAATGTGTGGGCGCACTGATAAACGTGGTGCGGAAATACTGAATCTTCGTTCGAGTTTTCTAAACCTCATCAAAAATCAAGGCAACAGTGGCACAATATTCAGCGCTGTAGTTTCTGGCAGCCCGAACATGATGTTCATATTCTGAATTGCCTGGCCAGCCGCCCCTTTGACAAGATTATCAATAACAGACAATACTACGACAATATCACCATCCTGTGGACGATGCACCGCAATACGGCAATGATTTGAACCTCGTACCGACCGCGTTTCTGGGTGGCTACCCGCAGGCATGACATCAACAAAGGGCTCGTTGGCATAACGCTGCTCAAACAGCGCCTGCAGATCTACATTTTCCTTGATCCGCGCATAAAGTGTGGCATGAATGCCCCGTATCAAGGGGGTAAGGTGCGGCACAAATGTCAAACCAATTTCTGTTTGCGATACAAGTGAGAGTCCCTGGCGAATTTCCGGCAGATGGCGATGACCAGCCACGCCATAGGCTTTAAAATTATCGCCAGCCTCTGCAAACAGAGACCCAATCTCCGCCTTGCGGCCAGCACCAGACACGCCCGATTTTGCGTCGGCAATCAAACTGGATTCATCGACCAGGCCTGCTTCCAGCAACGGGATGAATCCCAGTTGTACAGCGGTTGGATAACAGCCCGGATTGGCCACCAATTTAGCCTGCCGGATTTTGTCACGATTGATTTCCGGCAAGCCATACACGGCCTGCTCTATCAACTCAGGGCAGGCATGGGGCATGCCATACCATTTCTCCCAAACCTGCACATCCTTGATGCGGAAATCGGCAGCCAGATCAATAACACGCACCCCAGCATCGAGTAGCGCACGTGCTTGCTGCATGGCGATGCCATTC
>JBCKTZ010000008.1:0-36768 GCA_038925245.1 Gallionellaceae bacterium | reverse complement strand
GAGTGGATTACTTGGAATACAATTCAACGATCAAATGCTCGTTAATTGTCGCAGGCAGTTCTGAACGTTGTGGTTGCGCTTTGAAAGTACCTTTCATTGCCTTGGCATCCATGTCGATCCATTCTGGAAAGCCGCGCTGTTCAGCGGCAGCTAATGCAGCTTTAAGTCGCAGCTGGTTTTTGGACTTCTCCGCAACTTCAACGACGTCACCAGGACGAACCTGATAAGAAGGAATGTTCACGCGTTTGCCATTAACCAAAATAGAGTTATGACGCACAACCTGACGCGCTTCGGAGCGTGATGCACCAAAACCCATACGATAGGATACGTTGTCCAAACGGGACTCAAGCAACTGCAACAGATTTTCACCTGTAATGCCACGTTCTTGATCAGCACGCTTGAATGTCAGACGGAATTGACCTTCCATCATGCCATATATACGGCGAACCTTTTGCTTTTCACGCAACTGGCCGCCATACTCTGACTGACGATTATTTTTCTTCTGGCCATGTTGGCCGGGCGGATAGGCACGACGTTCAACTGCACATTTATCAGTAAAACACTTTTCACCCTTCAGGAATAACTTCTCACCTTCACGGCGACACTGACGGCACTTTGGATCAAGATTTCTAGCCAAGGCTAACTCCTAAATTTAGATACGACGCTTTTTCGGCGGACGGCAACCGTTATGCGGCACCGGGGTTATGTCTGAAATGCTGGTGATTTTAAAACCAGCAGCATTCAATGCACGAACTGCCGATTCACGTCCAGGGCCTGGGCCCTTAATACGAACTTCGAGGTTCTTTACACCACATTCCTGTGCTGCTTTACCAGCTGTTTCAGCAGCAATTTGCGCTGCAAACGGAGTGCTCTTACGTGAACCCTTAAAGCCGTTTCCACCACTGGTGGACCAGGCTAGTGCATTGCCCTGACGATCGGTAATGGTTACGATAGTATTGTTAAAAGAAGCATGTACATGAGCGATTCCCTCAGCAATGTTCTTTTTGACTTTTTTGCGCACTCGCGTGCTGGTCTTAGCCATAGTTCAAATTCCTCTATTAAATTACTTCTTCGCGCCAGCGATGGACTTACGTGGACCCTTGCGAGTACGCGCATTGGTGCGAGTGCGTTGACCGCGAACAGGCAAACCGCGACGATGACGTACACCACGATAGCAACCGAGATCCATCAATCGCTTGATGTTCATGGTAACTTCACGACGCAAATCACCTTCAACTGTAAACTTGGCGACTTCTTCGCGCAGCTTTTCCATATCGGAATCACTGACATCCTTGATTTTGGTTGAGGAGACAACACTGGCTGCGCCGCAAATTACACGAGCGCGAGTTGAACCAATACCATAAATCGCTTGTAAAGCGATTACAGTGTGTTGATGATTTGGAATGTTTACACCGGCAATACGAGCCATGCAGCTACCCTATTCGTTCAAAATAAATAATTATAACATCCAGCAGCGATTTTATTCAATCAGCCCTGGCGTTGCTTGTGACGTGGATTCGCAGCGCAAATCACACGAACTACACGATTGCGTATAACCACTTTGCAGTTACGGCAAACTTTTTTTACAGATGCTTGAACTTTCATTTCAATCTCCTCAATACCTTAACAACTATTACTTAGCTCGAAATACGATGCGTGCTCTGGACAAATCGTAAGGAGTCAATTCGACTTTTACCTTATCACCGGGCAAAATACGTATGTAATGCATGCGCATTTTTCCCGAAATATGACCAAGAACGATTACACCATTTTCCAATTTAACTCTAAAGGTGGCATTTGGCAGGGATTCAACAATTTCGCCCTGCATTTCTATAACATCTTCTTTAGACATTAGCGCGTCAACCCACCTTTAAAATTGGCCTTCTTCAACAAGCTTTCATATTGATGCGACATCATGTAAGACTGAACTTGGGACATGAAATCCATGGTTACTACTACCAATATCAACAAAGAGGTACCGCCAAAATAAAATGGTACATTCCATTTTACGATCAAAAATTCTGGAATCAAACAAACAAATGTTATGTAAATCGCCCCGACCATAGTCAGTCTCAACATAATCTTTTCAATATAGCGTGCTGTCTGATCGCCAGGGCGAATTCCAGGTAAAAAAGCACCACTTTTTTTCAAATTATCCGCTGTTTCCTTAGGGCTAAATACTAGCGCCGTATAGAAGAAGCAGAAAAATATGATAGCCGCAGCATAAAACATTACGTATATCGGCTGACCAGGTGAAAGTTTCTCACTGATGTCCTTCAACCAATTCATGCCTGAACCTGTGGCAAACATCCCAGCCAAGGTAGCAGGAAACAAAATAATACTCGATGCAAATATGGGAGGAATTACACCAGCCATATTAAGCTTAAGTGGCAAATGGGAACTTTGACCACCGTAAACCTTGTTGCCTACTTGGCGCTTGGCATAGTTAACCAGAATTTTTCTCTGCCCGCGCTCAACAAATACAACCAGCGCAGTAATGGCCAAAGCACCCACAATTAAAAACAAAACGATCGGTATCGAGAACGCGCCAAAAGCACCAGTACTGGCCATTTCCAATGTTGCACCTACCGCACTGGGTAAGCCAGATGCAATACCTGCGAAAATAATCAGGGAAATACCATTACCCAAACCTCTTTCCGTAATCTGCTCTCCCAGCCACATCAGAAACATTGTGCCGCTGACCAAAGCAATTACGGTTGTAACCAGGAACATTGTGCCCGGATTCAATACCAGACCAGCCTGGGATTGCATTGCAACAGCAATTCCAATTGCCTGAACTAACGCCAGCACCAAAGTAGCATAGCGAGTGTACTGGGTAATCTTACGGCGACCTGCTTCGCCTTCCTTCTTCAACTGCTCCATATAAGGCACGGCATGGGTAGCCAACTGCATAATAATGGACGCAGAGATATACGGCATTATTCCAAGTGCAAATATCGAGAACCGCTCTAACGCGCCACCGGAGAACATGTTGAACATGCCCATGATGCCGCCTTTTTGCGCGTCAAACATCGCCGCCAGCGTTGCCTGATCAATTCCCGGTACTGTAATAAAAGTTCCAATGCGGAATACAACCAACGCTCCGAGCAAGAACCACAAACGTTGGCTGAGATCACCGTATTTTGCTTTTTTAACTCCCTTGACCGCAGCGTTCACAGACTACCCTTACTCAGCGATGCTGCCACCAGCAGCTTCCACTGCGGCACGAGCGCCTTTAGTTAACAGCAAGCCATGTAGCTTTACCACACGGGTGATTTCACCTGCAAGAATCACTTTAGCAAATAGCGCACGAGCTGAAATCAATCCTGCTTGTTTCAGAGCCAAAAGGTCAATGGTATCAATCGGCAAATTCTGCAAATCAGACAATCGCACTTGAGCAGTATCATTGCGCGTCAGAGAAACGAATCCACGCTTAGGCAGACGACGCTGCAAAGGCATTTGACCACCTTCAAAACCTACCTTAGGTAAGCCGCCGGAACGAGATTTCTGCCCTTTGTGACCACGACCACAGGTTTTACCCAGGCCGCAACCAATTCCACGACCCACACGACGCTTGTAATGCGTGCTGCCCGCTGCAGGTTTTAATTGATTGAGTTCCATTATGCCTCCCACTTAACCAGATAAAACACTTTATTAATCATGCCGCGAACTGCTGACGTATCTTCTACTTCTACAGTCTGATTCAGTTTGCGCAAGCCCAATCCACGTACACACGCACGGTGTGATTCTTTAGTTCCAATCACGCTTTTAACCAGTGTGACTTTAATCTTCTTTGCCTGTACCATGATTACCCCGTAATTTCTTCAACGCTCTTGCCGCGCTTCGCAGCAATCTGAGCGGGAGAATTTAACGCTTGCAGCCCATTAATGGTTGCACGCACTACGTTATATGGATTGCTTGAACCGATGCACTTGGCCAATATATTTCGCACCCCTGCTGCTTCAAAAACTGCGCGCATCGCGCCACCAGCAATAATTCCGGTACCATCCGAAGCAGGCATCATAATTACTTTGGCTGCACCATGGCGGCCGATGACCGCATGATGAAGAGTGCCGTTCTTAAGATTGACTTTAACCATCTTGCGACGTGACTCATCCATTGCCTTTTGAACTGCAACAGGCACCTCCTTGGATTTGCCCTTGCCCATACCAATCGTGCCATCACCGTCACCAACCACTGTCAGTGCAGCAAAACCCATGATACGACCACCTTTAACAACCTTGGTCACACGGTTTACGGCAATCATCTTTTCAATGAGGCCATCACCACGATCTTCTTGTTGTTGCTGTCCTTTTCCTTGCGCTTTAGCCATGATTCACCTCAACTTAGAACTGCAAGCCATGTTCGCGCGCGGCATCAGCCAACGCTTTAATGCGACCATGATATCTGTGACCAGAACGATCAAACGCGAGCGCAGTGATTCCAGCACTTTTTGCTTTTTCAGCAATACGTTTACCCACAACAGCAGCAGCAGCAGTGTTTCCGCCATTCGCCACTTCTTTACGCACTTCAGCTTCTAGCGTAGATGCGCTAGCCAGAACCTTGCCACCGCACGCAGAAATAACTTGCGCATAAATGTGCTGGTTTGTGCGGCTAATTGCCAAACGTACAGTTTTTTGCTCAGCAATTTTTGCACGGGTTTTGCGTGCTCTGCGCTGACGCGCTTCTTTCTTGTTCGTCATATCCGCCTCAATTATTTCTTCTTGGTTTCTTTCAGAATCACCACCTCATCCGAATAACGCACACCCTTGCCCTTGTAAGGCTCTGGTGGACGATATGCGCGAATTTCAGCGGCAACTTGACCGACTTGTTGCTTGTTTGTACTAGTCAATACTATCTCGGTTTGCGACGGAGTCGCGACTTTCACACCAGCTGGCATTTTGTGCACCACCGGGTGAGAAAACCCAAGACTCAAGTTAAGTGCCTCGCCAGCAGCCTGTGCGCGATAACCAACGCCTATCAACGTCAATTTACGTTCATAACCTTTAGTAACGCCAACAATCATATTCGCCAATAATGCACGAATCGTTCCAGACATAGCAATTGACTGAGTTGAATCGTTGGCAGCCTTGCACAACAAAGTATCGCCTTGACGCTCTACTGCAACATCGCCATTAAGCGACTGATTCAAGGTACCCAGAGGACCTTTAATTGATACTTGCTGGGCAGACAACACTATCTCTACGCCAGCCGGCACCGTAATTGGATTTTTAGCAACTCTAGACATAATTACCTCTTTACGCGACGATACACAAAACTTCGCCACCAATTCCATTGGCGCGTGCCTTGCGGTCAGTCATCAATCCCTTAGATGTGGACACTATGGCAACACCCAATCCATTCATAACCTGGGGAATATCTCCACTACCCTTGTATACGCGCAAACCTGGGCGGCTTACACGCTGAATCTTTTCGATTACTGGACGATCAGCGTAATATTTAAGCCCAATTTCTAGGGTGGGCTTGCCGTTGTCAGTGACAACTTTAAATCCATCCACATAACCTTCATCCTGCAACACTTTTGCAAGTGCAACTTTTAATTTGGATGAAGGCATTGCAACAGTTAATTTTTCCGCCATCTGCGCATTACGAATTCGCGTCAGCATATCGGCGATTGGATCACTCATACTCATAAATTCACCCTTACCAACTTGCCTTGACTACACCAGGAACTTCACCGCGCATTATGTACTCACGTAACTTGATGCGGCCAAGACCAAACTTGCTGAAAACGCCACGGGGACGTCCAGTCAGCGCACAGCGATTACGCAAACGCACCGGACTGGAATCACGAGGCAAGGCCTGCAATTTCTGACGAGCATTAGCGCGATCATCATCGCTTAATTTTGAATTGCAAATAATAACTTTTAACTCCGCACGTTTCGCAGCGAATTTTTCGACTGTTACACGGCGCTTTAAATCACGGTTAATGACAGAAACTTTAGCCATTTTTCCCTCAATTCTTCAATGGTAATTTGAATAGCTTCAGAAGGGCTTTCGCCTCATCATCAGTCTTCGCACTGGTTGTGATAGTAATATTCATCCCGCGCAACATATCAATCTTGTCGTACTCAATTTCCGGGAAAATAATCTGCTCTTTTACTCCCATGTTGTAATTGCCGCGGCCATCAAAAGACTTGCCTGACAAACCACGGAAATCCCTGATACGAGGGATCGAAATCGTAACCAGCCGATCCAGAAATTCATACATACGATCGCGACGCAAAGTGACCTTGCAACCAACCGGATAGTTTTCACGGATTTTAAAACCAGCAATCGACTTCTTGGACTTAGTAACTACAGGTTTTTGGCCTGCAATTTTCTGCATATCTGCAACGGCATGATCCATTACTTTTTTATCGGCAACAGCTTCACCAACGCCCATATTCAGGGTTATTTTTTCGATACGCGGCACTTGCATGATGGATTTGTAACCAAACTTCTCCATCATTTCTTTTGTGACCGTATCTTTGTAGAAATCGTACAAACGAGCCATGCTGTATTTCTCCTTAAGCAATCACTTCGCCACTGGACTTAAATACGCGCACTTTAGTGCCGTCTTCCAGTAACTTAGTACCAATGCGATCAGCCTTTTTGGCAGATGCATTGTAGATAGCAACGTTTGAAACGTGGATTGGCATCTCCATTTCAACGATACCGCCACTCAGACCCTTAGCCGGATTCGGCTTCTGATGCTTCTTGACTTTATTGATTCCACTCACGAGCAACTTGTCTTCAAGTACGCGCAAAACAGATCCGCGATTACCCTTATCTTTGCCAGCGATGATAATCACATCATCATTCTTTTTAATCTTGCTCATGATTTTTCCTTGACTGCGTTACAGCACTTCAGGTGCCAGTGACACGATTTTCATGAAGCGTTCGGTACGCAACTCGCGAGTTACTGGGCCAAAAATACGTGTACCAATTGGCTCTAGTTTAGCATTCAGTAATACTGCTGCATTACCGTCAAACTTGACCAACGAACCATCCGAACGACGAACACCCTTGGCTGTACGAACAACTACGGCGGTATATACATCACCTTTTTTAACGCGTGAACGCGGGGCAGCATCTCTAATACTAACCTTGATCATATCGCCTATAGAAGCATAACGGCGCTTGGATCCACCAAGAACCTTTATGCACATAACAGTGCGTGCGCCGGTATTATCAGCAACATTTAAAACTGACTGCATTTGTATCATTTTTTAATCTCCAACTTTGTCCGCTCTTGACGGCTAGTTTTGGAACCCGTTCGGGTTAGGCCGCCGCAAGCAACGGTGAAACGAAGCCGCGCATTATAGGTGTGCTTGCATGAAAGCGCAAGCACTAATCGCAATTAATTTGACTGAACTTTAGTTACAAGCTGAGCCACACGCCAAGATTTTGTCTTGGATAATGGACGACACTCTTCAATGATAACGACATCACCTTGATTGCATTCATTGGTTTCATCATGCGCATGATATTTCTTGGATACGCGCATAATTTTACCAAGCAAAGGATGCTTAATTTTTCGTTCTATCAAAACGGTAACCGTTTTGTCCATTTTGTCACTAACCACAGTACCGGTCAGTGTACGCTTCATATTCGTTGCACTCATTACTGCGCACCCTTCTCAGTCAATATGGTTTTTACGCGAGCAATGTCACGACGCACTTTACTCATCATGCTGTTGTTGCTTAATTGCTGGGTAGCCAATTTCATGCGCAACCCAAACTGCTCCTTAGTCAAAGACAGCAATTCCGACTGCAGCTCAACTACAGATTTTGTCTTCAGTTCGCTAGCTTTCATAATTACGCCCCTACCTGTCTAATTACAAATGTTGTTTCTATAGGTAATTTTGCAGAAGCCAACTTAAAGGCTTGACGAGCAATAACCTCATCAACGCCATCCATTTCATACAACATTTTACCTGGCTGTATCTCTGCTACGTAGTACTCAGGATTTCCCTTGCCGTTACCCATACGAACTTCTGCAGGTTTCTGAGAAATTGGCTTGTCTGGGAAAATACGAATCCAGATACGTCCACCGCGCTTGATATGACGAGTCATTGCACGACGAGCAGCTTCAATTTGGCGCGCTGTTAAACGACCACGACCCACCGCTTTAAGACCAAACTCACCAAAACTTACCTTGTTGCCGCGGGTCGCAATACCGGTGTTGCGGCCTTTTTGTTCCTTGCGGTATTTTCTTCTAGCTGGCTGTAGCATGTTTAGCCCCCGATTTTCTGACTCGTTTTTCAGGTTCTGCTGCAGGCGCCACTACTTCTTGGACGCCCGTATTTTCACCCTTATATACCCATACTTTTACGCCTATAAGGCCAAAAGTTGTAAGCGCTTCTGAAGTGCCATAATCAATATTGGCGCGTAATGTATGCAATGGCACACGTCCTTCGCGATACCACTCAGTACGTGCGATTTCAATACCGTTCAAGCGACCAGCACTCATGATCTTGATACCAAGAGCACCCAAACGCATCGCATTTTGCATAGCACGTTTCATTGCACGTCTGAACATGATACGTTTCTCAAGCTGCTGAGTAATTGAGTCCGCAATAAGCTGGGCATCAATTTCAGGCTTGCGCACTTCTTCAATGTTCAAAGCAACATCAGGCAAGCCCATGCGCTTTTTCAGCTCTGTGCGCAATGATTCAATATCTTCGCCTTTTTTACCGATCACAACACCCGGACGTGCCGAATAAATTGTAATCTTTGCATTTTTGGCTGGACGCTCAATAACAATTTTGGAAACCATTGCGCCTGCAAGCTTCTTCTTCAGATATGCACGAACTTCGATATCCTTAAGAAGCATATCCGCGAAATTTTTACTGTTCGCATACCACTTAGAACTCCAGTTTTTATTGACGCTCAATCGGAAACCGATTGGATGAATTTTCTGTCCCATATCTGCTTAGCTCCCGACGATAATCGTAATGTGACAGGTCTGCTTCTCAATACTATTGCCACGACCTTTTGCACGTGGAATCATGCGCTTGAGCGAAGTCGCCTTATCTATATAGATAGTGCTTATCTTCAGCTCGTCAATGTCAGCACCATCATTGTGCTCAGCATTGGCGATTGCAGATTCCAAACCCTTTTTGATAATTACCGCTGCTTTTTTTGGACTAAAGGCCAAAAGCTGCAACGCCTTACTCACGTGCATTCCGCGAATTTGATCCGCGACTAACCTGCCCTTTTGCGCTGACAGGCGAACACCCTTTACCACTGCTGTTGTGCTCATCATGGCTCCTTATTTCTTTGCCGCTTTTCGATCAGCGGCGTGTCCTTTAAATGTGCGTGTCAATGAAAACTCACCGAGCTTATGCCCAACCATGTTTTCAGAGATATACACCGGAATGTGCTGCTTACCGTTATGCACTGCAATTGTAAGACCTACAAAATTAGGCAGTACAGTTGATCGGCGTGACCATGTTTTTACCGGACGCTTATCGCTGGTTGCACGTACTGTCTCAATCTTCTTCAACAAGTGCGCGTCAACAAACGGACCTTTTTTAATGGAACGTGCCATATTTAATTACCCTTTAGCTGAAAGCGACGGCGAACAATCATATTGCTTGTACGCTTATTGCGACGAGTACGGAAGCCTTTGGCTGGCACACCCCATGGACTGACTGGATTACGACCTGCAGCAGTCTTACCCTCACCACCACCATGCGGGTGATCAACCGGGTTCATAACCACACCACGAACTGTCGGGCGAATACCGCGCCAACGGTTCGCGCCGGCCTTACCGATAGAGCGCAACGAATGCTCACCGTTACCCACTTCACCTATTGTTGCGCGACACTCTACGTGTACCTTGCGAATTTCGCCAGAACGCAAACGTAGCTGAGCGTAGCTTCCTTCGCGAGCCAGCAACTGAACTGATGTTCCAGCGGAGCGAGATAGTTGCGCGCCCTTACCTGGCATCATTTCAATGCAATGTATAGTCGAGCCAACAGGGATATTTCTTAATGGCAAAGCATTGCCAGCCTTAATCGGAGCATCGGATCCGCTTAACAACTGCGCCCCAACTGCAACACCTTTGGGCGCGATAATGTAGCGACGCTCTCCATCTGCATAGCAAAGCAATGCAATATGCGCAGTACGATTCGGGTCGTATTCCAAATGCTCAACAGTTGCTGGAATACCATCTTTGTTACGTTTGAAGTCAATAATACGATAGTTCTTTTTATGACCGCCGCCCATGTGGCGCACAGTGATATGACCATTGTTGTTACGACCAGCCGTTCTATTCTTTCTCTCAAGCAAAGCTGCATGAGGCTTACCTTTATGTAAGCCCGGAGTTACAACACGCACTACTGCGCGGCGTCCCGGAGATGTTGGTTTTAGTCTAATCAGTGCCATGATATTTACCCTTGCTCACTCGTAGCAAAATTGATTTCCTGACCAGGCGCCAAGCATACATATGCCTTCTTCCAATCGTTGCGCGCCCCCATGAATTTGCCAAAGCGCTTTTTCTTACCTTTAAGAACACTCACTTGAACATTTTTTACGTTTACTTTAAACATAAGTTCAACTGCAGCCTTAATCTCAGGCTTGGTTGCGTTTGACACCACGTGAAATATTACCTGCTCATGCTTCTCGGCAACATAAGTTGCCTTTTCTGAAATTTGCGGAGCAAGCAAAATATTCATCAATCGTTCCTGGCTAAAATTCTGTCCGCTCATGCTAGCAACTCCTCAATTTTGACCATGGCATTGCGTGTCACAAGCACCTTGGGGAAACGAACCAAACTGACAGGATCAGCCTGATGCGCCTCAACAACCAGCACATTAGGCAGATTGCGAGACGACAAGTACAGATTCTCGTCGATATTGTCCGTAATAATCAGAACACGATCCAAGCCAAGTCCCATATCCTGCATCTTCTGCGAGAACGCTTTGGTTTTAGGCGTATCCAAAACCAGACTATCCACAACAGTCAAACGACCTTCGCGCACCAGCTGCGAGTAAATAGACGCCAGACCAGCACGGAACATCTTACGGTTTACTTTTTGGCTGAAATTTTCATCAGGTGAGTTCGGGAAAATCTTACCACCACCACGCCAAATAGGGCTGGACGCCATACCTGCGCGAGCGCGACCAGTTCCTTTTTGCGCCCAAGGCTTGCGAGTACTCTTCGCAATTTCACTACGGCCTTTTTGTTTGCGGTTACCAGATCGTGCATTCGCCTGATAGGCTGTAACAAGCTGATGAACCAAGGCTTCGTTGTATTCTTTACCGAACAATTCATCAGAGGCAACAATACTCTTCAACGCCTTGCCATTTGAGTCAATAACTTTAATTTCCATTATGCACCTGCCTTCACTGCTGGACGCACGATAATGTTGCCGTCCTTGCAACCGGGAACAGCTCCCATCACCAACAGAAGCTGACGCTCTGTATCAATACGAACTATTTTGAGATTTTGCACAGTGCGCTGAACATCACCCAAGTGACCAGTCATGCGCTTTCCAGGGAATACTCGACCTGGATCTTGCGCCATACCGATAGAACCGGGGACATTATGCGACTTGGAGTTACCGTGAGATGCACGGCCCGATTTGAAGTGGTGACGCTTGATCGTACCAGCGTAACCCTTACCGATGGTGGTGCCCGTTACGTCAACAATCTGACCAACCTGGAACATTTCCACACCCAATTTGCCACCCGCCTGCATGGTAGCAACTTGGGACGCATCGACAGTGAATTCTCTCAATATACTACCCGCTTCAACGCCGGCTTTTGCGAAATGTCCCGCAGCAGCTTTGGTTACACGACTAGCACGACGCACACCAAATGCAAGCTGCACAGAATTATAACCATCTGTAGCATCAGTTTTGCACTGGGTAATGCGGTTATTGGACACGTCTAACACGGTTACCGGCAACGATGCTCCGTCATCAGTAAAAATGCGAGTCATGCCAATCTTTCGACCGACAAGTCCTAAGCTCATTTTTATTTCCTTTTTTTAAGGGGCCGACTTCAATTGGTCGACCGATTGTGTTCCACTACAAATACTACAAATTATAGCAACTTGATCTCTACGTCTACACCAGCTGGGAGATCGAGTTTCATCAACGCATCCACCGTTTTATCAGTTGGATCAATAATATCCATCATGCGCAAATGTGTCCGAATTTCAAACTGATCGCGAGATGTTTTATTGACATGCGGAGAACGCAATATGTCATAACGTTCAATTTTGGTAGGCAAAGGAATCGGGCCTTTAACAACAGCACCAGTACGCTTAGCTGTTTCAACAATCTGCGATGCAGATTGATCGATCAAACGGTAATCAAAAGCTTTCAGACGGATACGAATTTTCTGACTTGACATAATTTTTACTCTGCTTTGGCAGCTCAAAAGGCCTGCGAATTAAAGAACGAAATATTATACAGCGAGACCATGCCTCACTGCACGCTATTTTTACAATTTCAACTAGAATCCGGTAAAACTGCGAGCACTTAGCGAAATCATCCGCTTCGCATTCGCCGCAACTCTTACTTCAGAATCTTTGCCACCACGCCCGCACCAACGGTACGGCCGCCTTCGCGAATCGCGAAGCGCAGACCTTCTTCCATCGCTACTGGGGCGATCAGGCTGACGGTGACGGATACGTTGTCGCCTGGCATCACCATTTCGGTACCGGCTGGCAGCTCTACTGCACCGGTTACGTCAGTAGTGCGGAAGTAAAACTGAGGACGGTAGCCCTTGAAGAAAGGAGTATGACGACCACCTTCTTCTTTGCTCAGAACGTAGATCTCAGCAGTAAATTCGGTGTGCGGGTTGATGGAGCCGGGCTTGGCCAGTACTTGACCACGCTCTACCTCTTCACGCTTTGTGCCGCGCAGCAAGATGCCTACGTTGTCGCCTGCTTGACCTTGGTCGAGCAGCTTGCGGAACATTTCAACACCGGTACAGGTGGTTTTGAGGGTGGGCTTAAGGCCGACGATTTCGATTTCTTCCCCAACTTTAACAATACCACGCTCGATACGGCCTGTTACCACGGTGCCGCGACCAGAGATGGAGAAGACGTCTTCTACCGGCATCAGGAAGGCACCATCCAGGGCACGTTCAGGTTGCGGGAAGTAGTTGTCGAGTGCGTCAGCCAGCTTCATGATGGCTTGTTCGCCCAGCGGACCGGTGTCGCCAGCAAGGGCCATGGTAGCCGAGCCTTGGATAATCGGCACGTCGTCACCAGGGAAGTGGTATTTGGTGAGGAGTTCGCGAATTTCCATTTCAACGAGTTCCAGCAGTTCTGCATCGTCGACCATGTCGCATTTGTTCATGAACACGATGATATGGGGTACGCCTACCTGGCGTGCCAGCAGGATGTGTTCGCGAGTCTGAGGCATAGGGCCGTCAGCAGCGGAGACAACCAGGATGGCGCCATCCATTTGAGCCGCGCCGGTGATCATGTTTTTGATGTAGTCGGCGTGGCCCGGGCAGTCTACGTGTGCGTAGTGACGGTTAGCGGTCTCGTATTCGACGTGGGCGGTATTGATGGTGATGCCGCGCGCTTTTTCTTCCGGCGCTGCGTCAATCTGGTCGTAAGCTTTGGCTTCGCCGCCAAATTTCTTCGCCAATACTGTCGCGATCGCTGCGGTTAACGTGGTCTTGCCATGGTCTACGTGACCAATGGTGCCTACGTTTACGTGCGGTTTCGTACGTTCATATTTTTGCTTTGCCATTTTAGCTCTCCAGTATTTTTAGTTTATTTCTTATTTCTTATTCATTATCGCTTCAGCCACATTCTTGGGGGCTTCAGAGTAATGTTTAAATTCCATGGTGTATGTCGCACGTCCCTGTGTTGCTGAACGCAACGCAGTGGAATAACCGAACATCTCCGCCAATGGCACTTCGGCCTTCACGATTTTGCCACCACCAACCATATCATCCATACCTTGCACCATACCGCGGCGTGAAGATAAGTCACCCATCACCGTACCTGTATAGTCTTCAGGTGTTTCAACTTCTACCGACATCATCGGCTCAAGCAGCACCGGGCTAGCTTTGCGCATACCGTCTTTGAAGCCTATCGATGCCGCCATTTTGAACGCGTTTTCGTTTGAGTCCACGTCATGGTAAGAGCCATCAAACAAGGTAACTTTTACGTCAACCACAGGGAATCCAGCAAGCACGCCATTTGGCAACGTATCTTCCAGACCCTTCTTTACCGCAGGGATAAATTCGCGCGGCACACTTCCGCCTTTGACTGCATCGATGAACTCAAAACCCTTGCCAGTTTCATTCGGCTCAATTTTCAACCAAACGTGCCCGAACTGTCCACGACCACCAGACTGCTTGACAAACTTACCCTCAACCTCAACCGACTTGCGTATCGCCTCGCGGTAAGCAACTTGAGGCGCACCTACGTTCGCTTCAACGCCGAATTCACGCTTCATACGATCAACCAGAATTTCCAGATGCAACTCACCCATACCGGAAATGATGGTTTGACCCGTTTCTTCATCAGTCTTAACACGGAAGGAAGGATCTTCTTTCGCCAAACGATTCAGCGCCATGCCCATCTTTTCCTGATCTTGCTTGGTTTTAGGTTCAACTGCAACGTGAATAACCGGCTCTGGGAATATCATGCGCTCCAAGGTAATTACCTTTAGTGGATCACACAAGGTTTCACCTGTCGTCGCCTCTTTCAAGCCAACAGCGGCAGCAATATCTCCCGCAAATACTTCTTTGATTTCTTCACGCTCATTCGCGTGCATCAATAGAATACGGCCAACACGTTCTTTTTTATCTTTAATCGGGTTGTAAACGAAATCGCCGGCCTTTAGCGAACCAGAATAAACACGGAAGAAAATCAACTGGCCCACAAATGGATCCGTCATGATTTTGAAAGCCAACGCTGAAAATGGCTCATCATCACTCGCTTTGCGCTCGCCGATAGTACCGTCAGCCAACTCACCTTTAACTGGAGGAATATCGATTGGAGATGGCAAGTAATCCACCACCGCATCCAACATTGCCTGAACGCCCTTATTTTTAAAGGCCGAGCCGCACAACATAGGAACGATCTCACCGGCTATGGTGCGAATGCGTAAGCACAACTTGATATCAGCCTCTGACAACTCACCTTCTTCGAGATATTTATTCATCATCTCTTCGTTAGCTTCTGCCGCACTCTCTACCATCTGAGAGCGCCAGTCTTGCGCTGTCTTGAGCAGATCTTCCGGTATTTCGCGCAAGTCAAACTTCATACCCTGCGTTGAGTCGTCCCAGTAAATAGCCTTCATGCGAACCAAGTCCACAACGCCCACAAACTTCTCTTCCGCACCAATCGGAATTTGAATCGGCAATACGTTTGCACGCAGACGAGTTTTCATCTGCTCAACAACCTTAAAGAAGTTTGCGCCTGAACGATCCATCTTATTCACGAATGCAATACGCGGAACCTTGTATTTATTTGCCTGGCGCCAAACCGTTTCAGACTGCGGCTGTACACCACCTACAGCGCAATAAAGCATACACATGCCATCGAGCACGCGCATGGAACGCTCCACTTCGATGGTAAAGTCTACGTGACCGGGGGTATCAATAATATTAATACGGTGCTCTGGATAATTTTTATCCATGCCCTTCCAGTAACAGGTAGTCGCTGCCGAGGTGATTGTAATTCCACGCTCCTGCTCTTGCTCCATCCAATCCATAACAGCAGCGCCGTCATGCACTTCGCCGATCTTGTGAGATACGCCGGTGTAGAACAGAACGCGTTCAGTTGCAGTTGTTTTACCCGCGTCAATGTGTGCACTGATGCCGATATTACGATAGAATTCAATTGGTGTTTTGCGTGCCACGGTAGCTACCTTACTTTCTTAACTTTTTGGTCTAAAATCTCTAGAAGCGGACTTCTTAGTCTAAATTCTTTAGAAGCGGAAATGCGAGAAGGCTTTGTTTGCCTCAGCCATACGATGCACTTCCTCGCGCTTTTTAACTGCACCGCCACGTCCTTCTGAAGCATCAATCAACTCACCTGCTAGACGCAAACCCATGGATTTTTCGCCGCGCTTGCGTGCAAAATCCTTCAGCCAACGCATTGCCAAGGCCATACGACGGGAAGGGCGAACCTCAACAGGAACCTGATAGTTTGCACCACCCACACGACGGCTCTTGACTTCAACCTGCGGCTTGACATTGGTCAACGCAAGATTAAAAACCTCGATCGGATCCTTGCCGCTCTTTTTCGACACCTGCTCCAATGCGCCGTAAAGGATACGTTCGGCAACAGATTTCTTTCCCGAAGTCATCAGTACATTTACGAATTTGGACAGATCTTGATTGCCGAACTTTGGATCCGGAAGAATCTCGCGTTTGGCTATTACTCTACGTCTTGGCATATCTAAACCTCAAAATTATCTTACTCACTCAACAAAACAGTCGCGACCAACCAGGCCCGCGCCTAACAATTACGCCTTCCCGTTTCTTACAATTACGCTTTCTTAGGACGCTTCGTACCATACTTGGAGCGAGACTGCTTCCTGTCTTTTACACCCGCCGTATCCAGGCTTCCGCGTACCATGTGGTAACGCACACCCGGCAAATCTTTAACACGACCACCGCGCAACAACACCACCGAGTGCTCCTGCAGATTATGGCCTTCACCACCAATGTATGAGATCACCTCAAAGCCATTGGTCAAACGCACCTTGGCAACTTTACGCAAAGCCGAGTTTGGTTTTTTTGGTGTAGTCGTATAAACGCGAGTACACACTCCGCGCTTTTGAGGGCTACCTTCAAGCGCAGGGACTTTGCTTTTGGTGATTTCTGCAGCACGAGGGCTACGCACTAACTGGTTAATCGTTGGCATTATATGGTTCCTAAAAACTCTATTTAATCAATCTTATAGCAAAATATAAACCGTCACAGCCCGAGTTACTGCTCGCACTGTGACGGCGAAAATGACCGCGCATTCTAGTGAAGAACACACGACCTGTCAAGCAAGCTAGGCGTTTTCCTGAGCCTCTGTATCGATTGTAGCTACGCTCAAGCCTGCGCCTTGTGCCATATCCAGACCCAAACGCTGTTTGCGGCGTGCGGTATGGAAAGCAAGACCCGTACCCGCAGGTATCAGACGGCCTACGATGACGTTTTCCTTCAGTCCACGCAGATCATCGCGTTTGCCCATAATCGCAGCTTCGGTCAGAACACGTGTAGTTTCCTGGAAGGAAGCGGCTGATATGAACGAGTCAGTTGAAAGCGAAGCCTTGGTAATACCCAGCAACATATATTGGAAAGTAGCGGGCTGCTTGCCTGCTGCCTCAACACGTTCATTTTCAATCAGCAGATCAGCACGTTCAACCTGTTCTTTTGGTATGAATCTGGTATCGCCAGGATCACTAATTTGCACACGTCTCAGCATCTGACGAACAATAACTTCAATGTGCTTGTCATTGATCTTCACACCTTGTAAACGGTAGACGTCTTGCACTTCATCGGTGATGTAGCGGGCCAAGGCTTCAATGCCCAGTAAACGCAGGATATCGTGCGGATCAGCCGGACCGTCAACTATCATTTCGCCCTGTGTCACCAACTGGCCATCATGCACCAAAACATGCTTGTCTTTGCTAATCAGGAACTCATGCTGCTCACCTTCACCATCGGTAATCACCAGACGCTGCTTGCCTTTTGTCTCCTTGCCGAATGAAGCTGTGCCCGTTACATCGGCCAGCATACCCGCATCTTTTGGAGAACGAGCTTCAAACAATTCAGCAACACGCGGCAGACCACCGGTGATATCCCTGGTCTTTGAACTCTCTTGTGGGATACGCGCGAGTACTTCACCTACGCCCACATTTTGTCCATCTTCCACAGTAATAATACTGCCGACTTGGAACGTCACCGAGATGGAGATATCAGTACCGGCAATCTTGATTTCATTGCCATTCTCATCCAGCAAACGCACCAGTGGACGGATGCCCTTGGTTTGCGTGGTGCTACGCTTAGGGTCGATTACCACTAGACTGGATAGACCGGTTACATCGTCTATCTGCCTGGAAACCGTTACACCCTCTTCCACGCTTTCAAAACGTGCACGGCCGGCATACTCGGTGACAACAGGACGTGTATGCGGATCCCACGTAGCCAACACATCACCTGCACGCACAGCCGCACCTTCACGCGCTGTCAATGTTGCGCCGTAAGGTACCTTGTGACGCTCGCGTTCACGGCCATGATCATCCGTCACCAGTAGCTCGCCACTACGTGCCACAACGACCTGCACACCCTTGGACGTTGTTACCGTACGCATGTTGTCGCTGTATTTGAGCAAACCGTTGGACTTGCCCTCTACCTGGCTTGCCACGATGGTACGCGATGCTGCGCCACCGATATGGAAGGTACGCATCGTCAACTGGGTACCTGGCTCACCGATAGACTGGGCAGCGATCACACCGACTGCTTCGCCCACAGTAATCATGCCACCACGACCTAAGTCACGGCCATAACATTTTGCGCACAGACCAAAGCGTGTCTCGCAGGTAAGCGGGGTACGTACACGTACTTCATCAATACCGAGCGATTCAATCAGATCCACCATATCTTCATCAAGCAAGGTATCTGGCTCGAAGAGTGTCTCGCTGGATTCCGGATTAACGATAACGGTGCTGGTAACACGGCCGAGAATACGCTCACGCAAGGCTTCAATCACTTCACCGCCTTCTACCAGCGCCTTCATTGAACGACCCAATGCAGTACCGCAATCCACTTCGATAACAACCAGATCCTGCGTCACGTCCACTAGGCGGCGAGTCAAGTAACCTGAGTTAGCCGTCTTCAACGCGGTGTCAGCCAAACCTTTACGTGCACCGTGAGTGGAAATAAAGTACTGCAATGTATTCAGACCTTCGCGGAAGTTCGCAGTGATCGGTGTTTCAATAATCGAACCGTCAGGTTTTGCCATCAAGCCGCGCATACCTGACAACTGACGAATCTGGGCGGCTGAACCGCGCGCACCCGAGTCAGCCATCATGTAGATGGAGTTGAATGACTCCTGCATCTCCACTTTGCCCTTTTTGTCGGTGCGCACTTGACCGGTTGCATGCTCAATAATAGGCTCGCTTCCAAGCTGATCCATCATGGCCTTGGCCACAACATCACCGGTACGTCCCCAGATATCCACCACCTTGTTATAGCGCTCACCCTGAGTCACCAGACCAGAGGTGTACTGTTTATCAATTTCGTGAACTTCTTTTTCTGCTGCTGCAATCAGTTCATTTTTTTGCTTGGGCACCAGCATGTCGTCCACGCAAATCGAGATACCGGCGCGAGTCGCGTAGGTAAATCCGGTGCTCATCAACTTGTCAGCCATGATAACGGTGTCACGCAAGCCGCAACGACGGAAACTGGTATTGATCAGCCGGGATATTTCCTTTTTCTTCAGCGTTTTGTTTACCGCGCTAAATGGCAAACCAACTGGGAGAATTTCAGACAAAATGGCACGTCCAACCGTGGTTTCATAGCGCGTGCGCTTTTCTTGACGTACACCATTTTCATCAAAATACGCTTCATTGATCCGCACCATGACTTTCGCCTGCAAATCTACCTGCTTGGCCTGATAAGCGCGCAGTGCTTCGGACACATCTGCAAACATGGAACCTTCACCCAGAGCACCGATCTTTTCGCGACTCATGTAATACAAGCCCAATACGATGTCCTGCGATGGAACAATAATTGGTTCGCCATTTGCTGGTGACAATACGTTGTTGGATGCCAACAGCAGGGTACGACATTCCATCTGCGCTTCCAGCGACAATGGCACGTGTACCGCCATCTGGTCACCGTCAAAGTCGGCGTTGAATGCGGTACATACCAGCGGATGCAGCTGGATCGCCTTGCCTTCAATCAGCATAGGCTCAAACGCCTGGATACCCAAACGATGTAGCGTAGGTGCACGGTTCAACATCACCGGATGCTCGCGGATAACCTCTTCCAGAATATCCCAGACGATAGGTTCTTCGGCCTCTACCATGCGCTTGCCCGCTTTAATGGTGGTAGCCAGGCCCATTTTTTCGAGACGTTCAAAAATAAATGGCTTGAACAATTCCAACGCCATTTTCTTCGGCAAGCCGCATTGATGCAGCTTTAGCTGAGGTCCTACCACGATCACGGAGCGACCGGAGTAGTCCACGCGCTTACCCAGCAAGTTTTGACGGAAACGACCGCCCTTGCCTTTGATCATGTCAGCCAGTGATTTGAGCGGACGCTTGTTTGCGCCTGTCATTGCTTTGCCGCGACGGCCATTATCCAGCAATGAGTCGACGGATTCTTGCAGCATGCGCTTTTCGTTACGCACGATAATTTCCGGCGCTTTCAACTCCAGCAAACGCTTCAAGCGGTTGTTACGGTTAATCACACGACGATACAAGTCGTTTAAATCGGAGGTGGCAAAACGACCACCATCCAGCGGAACCAATGGACGCAGCTCTGGTGGCAATACCGGCAACACTTCCAATACCATCCACTCAGGCTTGATACCTGACTTAACAAACGCTTCTAAAATTTTCAGACGCTTGGCGTACTTCTTGATTTTGGTTTCAGAGCTAGTTGCTTCAAGCTCTGCACGTAGCGTGATAACTTCTGCAGGCACATCCAGCGCACGCAGCAAAGCTCGCACACCTTCTGCGCCCATTACCGCTGAAAACTCATCACCGTATTCTTCAAGCTTGGCAAGATAGTCATCTTCGGACAGCAATTGTCCGCGATTAAGCGGGGTCATGCCTGGCTCGGTGACCACGTATGCTTCAAAATACAACACACGTTCGATATCACGCAGTGTCATATCCAGCACCATACCAAGGCGGGAAGGCAAACTTTTGAGGAACCAGATATGTGCAACCGGAGATGCCAGTTCGATATGGCCCATGCGTTCACGGCGCACTTTGGACAATGTCACTTCAACACCGCACTTCTCGCAGATCACACCGCGATGCTTGAGGCGCTTGTACTTGCCGCACAGACACTCGTAATCCTTGATCGGACCAAATATTTTTGCACAGAACAGACCGTCGCGCTCAGGCTTAAACGTTCTGTAGTTGATGGTTTCTGGCTTTTTAACTTCGCCGTAGGACCATGAACGAATTTTCTCAGGAGAAGCCAGACCGATTTTGATCGCGTCAAACTCTTCTTTTTGCGTTACCTGCTTAAATAAATCTAGCAATGCTTTCATTTGTAACTCCTCGTTAACCTTGCGCCCAAACGCTAGTACCGTGTTCGAATAACTCTAGGTCGAACTTAACTTGCAACCCATTGATCTACCTCGAAGAGGTTCTTGTGCCCTAGGGCATTAAAGATATCCAGATTGCCGCTCCGGAAAAATATTCAATATAATCAACATGTTACAAAAAAACCCTGTCTAAGTCCGACAAGCTGCTAGTTACGTACCAGATCGATATCAATACATAAGGATCGTATCTCCTTGGTCAATACATTGAACGACTCAGGCATTCCTGCTTCTATCTTATGGTCGCCCTTGACAATACTTTCATATACTTTAGTACGGCCATTCACGTCGTCAGATTTAACTGTAAGCATTTCCTGCAATGTATAAGCAGCGCCATAAGCTTCCAGCGCCCAGACTTCCATCTCACCGAAACGCTGACCACCAAACTGCGCCTTACCGCCCAATGGCTGCTGGGTAACCAGACTGTATGGCCCGGTTGAACGGGCATGCATCTTGTCATCCACCAAATGGTGCAGTTTCAATACATGCATATAGCCGACCGTAACAAGGCGATCAAATTCTTCACCGGTACGGCCATCTTGCAGCTTCATCTGTCCTGAACGCGGCAGATCGGCCAATTCCAGCATGGCTTTGATCTCATCTTCGCTCGCCCCATCGAAAACCGGGGTAGCGAACGGCACACCCGCTTTCAGGTTGCGGCATAACTCAACAACTTCATCATCACTAAACGATGCGATCTCAGCGGCTTGATCACCCTTGTAGATCTTGCCGAGGAATTTGCGAATATCAGCAACCTTGGCTTTCGACTCAAGCATCTTGTTGATTTTTTGCCCAAGCCCCTTAGCCGCCCAACCTAGATGCACTTCCAATACCTGGCCGATATTCATACGCGAAGGTACGCCCAGCGGGTTCAGCACAATATCAATCGGTGTGCCATTGGGCATGCATGGCATATCTTCAACCGGGATGATACGCGACACGACACCCTTGTTTCCGTGACGGCCCGCCATCTTGTCACCAGCTTGCAAGCGACGTTTAACCGCCACATACACCTTGACCATTTTCTGCACCCCGGCTTGCAGCTCGTCGCCCTGGGTCAGTTTGCGCTTCTTCAGAGCAAACGCAGCGTCGAACTCCACACGTTTCTGCGCTAGGCCATCTTTGACCTGCTCTAATTGTGACGCCACTGCATCGTCGCTCAAACGAATATCGAACCAATGGTGATGCTCAAGACCCGCCAGGTAGTCCTTGCTCAACTTGGCACCCTTGGCCAGTTTGTTCGGCCCGCCATTAGCAACCTTACCTATCAGCATTTTCTCCAGACGGGTGTACACGTCGACTTCTACAATACGCATCTGATCAGCGAGGTCTTTCTTGTAGCGGCCCAACTCATCATCAACAATTTGCTGCGCACGCGCATCGCGTTGCAAACCTTCACGCGTAAATACTTGCACATCGATAACCGTACCGGAGATACCCGCCTGTACACGCAAACTGGTGTCTTTAACGTCGGATGCTTTCTCTCCAAAAATTGCACGCAGCAATTTTTCTTCCGGCGTCAGCTGTGTTTCACCTTTGGGCGTAACCTTGCCCACCAGAACATCACCCACCGCCACTTCCGCACCAATGTGCACGATACCGCATTCATCCAAGCGGGCCATCTGACCTTCGGACAAGTTGGGAATATCGCGGGTAATTTCTTCAGAACCCAGCTTGGTATCACGTGCTACTACAGTCAACTCTTCAATATGAATTGAGGTGAATCTGTCCTCAGACACAACACGCTCCGAGATTAAAATAGAGTCTTCGTAGTTATAGCCATTCCATGGCATAAACGCGATCAGCATATTTTGTCCGAGAGCCAATTCGCCCATATCGGTAGAAGCACCGTCGGCAATCACGTCGCCACGTTCAATCACATCACCCATTTTGACTAGGGGGCGCTGATTGATATTGGTATTCTGGTTTGACCTTGTGTACTTGGTCAGATTGTAAATATCTACACCAACTTCACCGTGTGTTGTTTCGTCATCATTAACTCGTACCACAATACGGCCTGAATCAACATAATCAACACGACCTCCACGCCAAGCCTGAACAGCCGTACCCGAGTCTATCGCTACCGTGCGTTCAATACCTGTACCTACTAATGCTTTTTCAGCACGCAAGCATGGCACAGCCTGACGTTGCATGTTTGCACCCATCAGGGCGCGGTTCGCGTCATCATGCTCAAGGAACGGAATCAGAGAAGCCGCCACTGACACAACCTGGGAAGTGGACACGTCCATGTAGTCGATCTTGTCCGGCGTAGCCAGTACAAACTCGTTATTTTGGCGTGAAGACACGATGTCATTGGTAAATTTGCCCTTGCTATCAAGTTCGGCATTTGCCTGGGCAATCGTAAATTTACCTTCCTCAATCGCGGACAGATAATCCACATCCATCGTCGCACGGCCCTTGACTACACGGCGATAAGGCGTTTCAATAAAACCGTAACTATTGGTACGCGCATACAGCGACAACGAGTTGATCAGACCAATATTCGGACCTTCAGGTGTCTCGATCGGGCATACACGACCATAGTGTGTTGGATGCACGTCACGCACTTCAAAGCCGGCACGTTCACGTGTCAAACCTCCCGGCCCCAGTGCTGAAATACGACGCTTGTGCGTTACTTCAGACAGCGGATTTGTCTGATCCATAAACTGTGACAACTGACTGGAGCCAAAGAATTCCTTGACTGCAGCAGAAATTGGCTTGGCATTGATCAGATCATGCGGCATCAAATTATCAGCTTCAGCCTGACCCAGACGCTCCTTGACTGCGCGTTCGACGCGTGCCAGACCGGTACGGAACTGGTTCTCGGCCAGCTCGCCCACTGCACGAATACGACGGTTACCCAGGTGATCAATATCGTCGATTGCGCCGCGGCCGTTGCGCAATTCAACCAGAATCTTGATGACAGCAATGATGTCTTCGTTGGACAGTGTCACGGCGCCTGTCAGTTCTTCACGACCTACGCGACGGTTAAACTTCATCCGGCCAACAACTGACAAGTCATAACGCTCTTCAGAAAAGAACAAGCCATTAAATAGGCCTTCAACTGCATCTTCTGTGGGCGGTTCGCCAGGACGCATCATGCGATAAATTGCAACTCGCGCAGTCCACAAATCCGTAGTTTCATCCAGACGCAAGGTGTTCGAAATAAATGCGCCCTGATCCAGATCATTGATAAACAGAGTATGGAACTTGCTGACACCGGCTTCGTGCAATTTTGCTAGTACTGTTTCAGTAACTTCATCATTGGCATTAGCGATAATCTCGCCAGTGGATTTGTCCACAATGTTTTCTGCCAGCACACGGCCAATCAAAAAGTCTTCGCCAACAGCAAATTTATTGATGCCATCTTCATTTATTTCACGAACATGGCGCGCAGTAATACGCTTGTCCATGGCCACAATTACTTTGCCTGCCTTGTTCAAGATATCAAAACGGGCAATTTCACCACGCAAGCGTTCAGGCACGACCTCGAACTGAATTCCCTTCTTGCTCATTTGGAAGGTATCAAACTCGAAGAACGCGGCCAAAATCTGTTCATCGGTAAAACCGATGGACTTAAGCAGAATGGTAACGGGCAACTTGCGACGACGATCGATACGGAAATATACAAAATCCTTTGCATCAAACTCGAAGTCCAACCATGAGCCACGGTAAGGAATCACGCGGGCCGAGAACAACAACTTGCCTGAAGAGTGGGTTTTACCGCGATCATGCTCAAAGAAAACGCCGGGTGAACGATGCAACTGGGACACAATTACGCGCTCGGTACCGTTAATCACAAAAGAGCCGGTATGGGTCATCAGGGGTATTTCACCCATGTACACTTCTTGCTCTTTTACTTCTTTAACAGTCGGCTTTGATGCTTCCTTGTCCAGCAGAGTCAAGCGTACTCGTGCACGCAATGGCGATGCATAAGTCAATCCGCGCTGCTTACACTCTTTAACGTCAAAAGGCGGCATACCCAGCACATAGCTGACGTAATCGAGGCGCGCAAATTTATTATGACTTTCAATTGGAAAGATCGAATTGAAAGCCGCCTGCAAACCTTGATTTTTGCGCTGCGCAGGATCAATACCCGCCTGCAGAAACTCGCTGTACGACTCCAATTGAGTTGACAGCAGATAAGGTACCGGCAATGCGGCGATCCGTTTGGCAAAACTTTTTCGGATACGTTTTTTTTCAGTAAAAGAATAACTCATTGATATCTCCAGGACCGAATGAAAAGGAAAAAGACAAAGGATAAAAAGCGCTTTTCACGCCCCCTATCCATTAACTTCTATAGTTAGTACCGCAACTATTGATGCAAACAAAAAAACGCAAAAGGCTGACGGTGACCGCCAGCCCTTATGCACAGGCTTCTATTACTTGATTTCTGCAGTAGCGCCGGCCTCAATCAACTGCTTCAGCACTGCATCAGCATCAGCTTTTGAAATGCCTTCTTTAACTGCTTTTGGTGCGCCATCTACCAGGTCTTTAGCTTCTTTCAAACCCAAGCCTGTTATTGCACGAACTGTCTTGATCACGCCAACTTTGCTGTCACCAGGCGCCATCAGCATTACGGTGAATTCAGTTTGCTCGGCAGCAGCAGCGCCGGCAGCAGCGCCACCAGCAGGTCCAGCCACTGCAACAGCAGCAGCAGAAACACCAAACTTCTCTTCCATTTCTTTGATCAGAGCAGACAGATCCAATACAGTCATTTGCGCGATTGCGTCAAGAATTTCAGCTTTATTAACAGCCATGTAAATCTCCTAAAATATTTAATTCAAAAGTATGCTGCCGAACGCGCCGCTTTATGCAGCAACTGGTTCGGCTTCCTTTTTGTCACGAATTGCAGCCAGGCAGCGCACAAAGGTACTTGTAGTTGCGAGCATGGTGCCCATCAACATTGCAAGTAATTCGTCACGGCTTGGCGTCGCGGCCAGAACTTTCACGTCATCCGCAGACATCACGGTACCTGACATGCAGCCTGCTGTAATTACCAGCTTCGCATTTGATTTGGCAAACTCGTGCACAACCTTTGCAGCTGAAACAGCATCAGTACTGATGCTGTAAATCAGCGGACCAACCATCTTGTCCGCCAATGCTGCAAAAGGAGTACCCTCTACCGCGCGACGCGCCAATGTGTTTTTCAACACATGCAGATACACACCGGCTTTGCGGGCATTTGCACGCAATTTGGTGATATCGCTTACCACGACGCCACGGTACTCTGCCAAAACAATAGTCTGCGCCTGCGCCACTTGAGCGCTCACTTCGGACACTACTGCCTGTTTTTCTTGCAGATTAAGACCCAAAGTCTTCCTCCATTTTCAACTGAAATATCAATACAGGCACGACATACCGTGTCCTGATTTTTATCCCATGATTAATAACCGCGTCCACAAATTCAGTATTGAACACACTCTGTTCAAAAGCTTACTCGCAGGCACACCATCTACGTGGGTCGACAGCTTGCACCGTCAATTAAAGCTCTGCCAACTTCGGCTTCGGCTACCTACGGTCTTTGATAATCTGCCATTCCTGCTAGCAGTCCAAAGTCTTTCAAACAACCCGGCACCTTAGTACCAAGTCGCCACTAACCACTCAATTCTGGTGAGTTGTAAGTGGCAAGTGGTAAGTAAAAACGCATGCTCCACTGCCCACTCACCACTAACTAATAAATATTACGCAACCAGACTTGCCGTCTCAACACGAATACCCACACCCATCGTGCTAGCAACCGCCACCTTCTTAAGGTATACACCTTTGGTAGTCGACGGCTTGGCTTTATTCAACGCATCAATCAGTGCCAGCAAGTTTTCACGCAAAGCTGCTTGCTCAAATGAAGCACGACCGATGGTGCACTGTACAATGCCGTTTTTGTCGGTACGATACTGTACCTGACCAGCCTTGGCATTGCGCACTGCACCTGCCACGTCGACAGAAACAGTACCCACCTTAGGGTTAGGCATCAAGCCGCGTGGGCCAAGAATCTGACCGAGCTGACCGACAATTCGCATAGCATCTGGCGAAGCAATCACAATGTCGAAATCCATCTTGCCAGCCTTGATATCCGCGGCCAGGTCTTCGAAACCAACGATATCCGCACCCGCAGCCTTAGCTTCCTCAGCCTTAGCACCCTGCGCGAACACAGCTACGCGCACTGTCTTGCCCGTGCCTCTTGGCAACACGACGGAGCCTCGTACCAATTGGTCTGATTTACGCGCATCGATACCCAGATTTATCGCAACATCGATTGATTCGTCAAATTTAGCTTTGGCAGTTTCTTTAGCCAGCTTCAACGCTTCATCCAGAGGATACTGCTTGGTACGGTCTACCATGGCAGCAAGTGCCTTATAACGCTTGGAAATATGTGCCATCTTTATTCACCTTCCACAGTAATGCCCATGCTGCGCGCACTGCCAGCAATGGTACGCACCGCTGCGTCCATATCGGCAGCAGTCAGATCGGCTTGTTTTGTCTTTGCAATATCTTCCGCTTGCTGGCGAGTCAACTTACCGACTTTCGCGCTATGCGGAGTTGGGCTACCCTTTTGTATACCGGCGGCCTTCTTGATCAGAATAGTCGCTGGAGGGCTCTTCATTATGAAGGTAAAGCTCTTGTCTGCAAATGCGGTGATCACCACCGGGATTGGCAAGCCAGGCTCAATACCTTGTGTCTGCGCATTAAATGCCTTGCAGAATTCCATGATATTAAGGCCACGCTGACCCAGTGCTGGGCCGATGGGAGGACTGGGATTTGCTTTCCCAGCAGGAACTTGCAGCTTGATAAAGCCGACAATTTTCTTTGCCATTTTGTTACTCCTGTTAGTGGGTTAAACGCATATCAACATGCTTTGATACGCTCCCCGTTAGTAATGCCGGATTACTCCAACTTGCTGCTTCAAAATTTTGGAATCAGACTTTTTCGACCTGTCCAAAATCCAATTCTACTGGTGTAGAGCGACCAAAAATGGTCACTGCCACACGTATCTTGCTCTTGTCGTAATTCACTGTTTCCACTGTTCCGTTAAAGTCAGTGAAAGGACCTTCTTTAACCCGTACCGCCTCACCCACTTCAAACAATACCTTGGGCCGCGGCTTCTCAACACCGGCCTGCATTTGCTGCATAATGTTGTCGATCTCTTTTTGGCTAATCGGGGTAGGCTTCATTGCCGTACCACCAATAAATCCAGAAACCTTGGGAATGCTCTTCACCATATGCCATGTTTCATCGGTCATTTCCATCTCGACCAGCACATAGCCCGGGAAAAATTTGCGCTCACTCAGCTTCTTCTGACCTGCCTTGAGCTCTACCACCTCCTCAACCGGCACCAGAATTTGCCCAAACTTATCTTCCATGCCGGCACGCGCAATTCTTTCAAGCAAGGCGCGCTGCACACTTTTTTCAAATTGAGAGTACGTATGAACCACATACCAACGCATAGACATAATCAACCCCGTCCCATCAATGTGTTAATCGCAAACAACACAGTCGCATCTACCGCCCATAGAAATATCGCCATCACCACCGCAAACGCCACAACCACGCCGGTAGTTTGAAGCGTTTCTTTCTTGGTTGGCCAAACAACACGCTTAGCCTCAGATACCGATTCTTTGCTGAAACTAAAAAAGCGCTTACCTAGATCGGTCGTCCACAATACTGCCGCAGCCAACATCAAACCGAGCAAAACAGAAATAACACGCAACAACTCAGCAAATGCAATCGCACTGCCTTGCAAATAGTAATAACCAGCAATACCAGCCACTGCCAGGAGGAATGCCACGCTTAATTTGATTACATTCACCATGCGCAATCCAATCCCTTCTTTTTGTTTAACGTTCAACTTTTAATTGGCAGGCCAGGAGGGTTTCGAACCCCCAACCCTCGGTTTTGGAGACCGATACTCTACCAATTGAGCTACTGGCCTATATAACCTTCAAAACGACTAAAGCGGAGCGGGATTACTCGCTCCGCACTATGTCGCAATTCTTACCTGAGAATCTTTGCTACCACACCCGCACCAACGGTACGGCCGCCTTCGCGAATCGCGAAGCGCAGACCTTCTTCCATCGCTACTGGGGCGATCAGGCTGACGGTGACGGATACGTTGTCGCCTGGCATCACCATTTCGGTACCGGCTGGCAGCTCTACTGCACCGGTTACGTCAGTAGTGCGGAAGTAAAACTGAGGACGGTAGCCCTTGAAGAAAGGAGTATGACGACCACCTTCTTCTTTGCTCAGAACGTAGATCTCAGCAGTAAATTCGGTGTGCGGGTTGATGGAGCCGGGCTTGGCCAGTACTTGACCACGCTCTACCTCTTCACGCTTTGTGCCGCGCAGCAAGATGCCAACGTTGTCGCCTGCTTGACCTTGGTCGAGCAGTTTGCGGAACATTTCAACTCCGGTACAGGTGGTTTTGAGGGTGGGCTTAAGGCCGACGATTTCGATTTCTTCGCCAACTTTAACAATACCACGCTCGATACGGCCTGTTACCACGGTGCCGCGACCAGAGATGGAGAAGACGTCTTCTACCGGCATCAGGAAGGCACCATCCAGGGCACGTTCAGGTTGCGGGAAGTAGTTGTCGAGTGCGTCAGCCAGCTTCATGATGGCTTGTTCGCCCAGCGGACCGGTGTCGCCAGCAAGGGCCATGGTAGCCGAGCCTTGGATAATCGGCACGTCGTCACCAGGGAAGTGGTATTTGGTGAGGAGTTCGCGAATTTCCATTTCAACGAGTTCCAGCAGTTCTGCATCGTCGACCATGTCGCATTTGTTCATGAACACGATGATATGGGGTACGCCTACCTGGCGTGCCAGCAGGATGTGTTCGCGAGTCTGAGGCATAGGGCCGTCAGCAGCGGAGACAACCAGGATGGCGCCATCCATTTGAGCCGCGCCGGTGATCATGTTTTTGATGTAGTCGGCGTGGCCCGGGCAGTCTACGTGTGCGTAGTGACGGTTAGCGGTCTCGTATTCGACGTGGGCGGTATTGATGGTGATGCCGCGCGCTTTTTCTTCCGGTGCCGCGTCAATCTGGTCGTAAGCCTTGGCTTCGCCGCCAAATTTCTTTGCCAATACTGTCGCGATCGCTGCGGTTAACGTGGTCTTGCCATGGTCTACGTGACCAATGGTGCCTACGTTTACGTGCGGTTTCGTACGTTCATATTTTTGCTTTGCCATGATTATTTCCTCACCAAACCCACACACAAAAGAATCTCAACGATAAATTTTCAATAATAAATTCTGGTGCCCAAAGCGGGAATCGGACCCGCGACCTCTCCCTTACCAAGGGAGTGCTCTGCCACTGAGCCATTTGGGCCTACAGGCACTTCTAAAAATCCAGACTTCATCCCAACTGCTGCGTTGCGGAAAAAATTTCTTGCTAACATATCAATCATATGCGGCGCTGCGAAATTTTTTCCGCGCCTTGCATTTGGGCGAACTCTGATTTTTTAGAGGCGCCTTATACAAACTGGAGCGGGAGAAGGGGATCGAACCCTCGTCGTAAGTTTGGAAAACTTCTGCTCTACCATTGAGCTACACCCGCACGCTTTGCCGCTTAAACCACTTTTCGCCAACTAATACAACACCAGCCCGTGACACATAACCATGCCAGATCCAGCACAAACATCATAAAATCAGCCTAGCAATCCAGATGACTTAAAGATAAAGCCCGGTCGGCTAGAAATGTATAAGCACAAAAAAAAACAATAATTTGGTGGAGGGGGAAGGGTTCGAACCTTCGTACTCATAAGAGGGCAGATTTACAGTCTGCTGCCTTTAACCACTCGGCCACCCCTCCAAGCTGAACCCGTGATTATCCTTATTTCCCGTAGACTTGTCAAAGGGGTATTCAACTTTTTCTGAAAATAGCAGATTGGGCATGCGCCTGCAGCCCCTCACCGAATGCCAGCGTGGCCGCAATTTCACCCAGCGTTGCCGCCCCCTGAGCCGACACCTGGATCAGGCTGCTGCGTTTCTGGAAGTCATAAACCCCCAGCGGCGAGGAAAAACGTGCCGTACCCGATGTCGGTAAAACATGATTCGGCCCGGCACAATAATCGCCCAGCGCCTCGGAGGTATAACGCCCCAAGAATATGGCCCCGGCATGTTTTAGCTTGGGCAACCACTGCTGCGGATCATCAACCGACAATTCTAAATGCTCTGGAGCGATACGATTACTGATGGCGCAAGCCTCATCGAGATCGCGCACCGTAATCAGGGCACCTCGATTTTCCAGTGCTGTGCGGATAATATCGCGACGCGGCATTTGCTCCAGTAAACGTACAGCGCTTGCATGAACTGCATCGGCATAAGCTGCATCGGGCGTCAACAGGATCGCCTGCGCCAACTCATCATGTTCTGCCTGCGAAAACAAATCCATCGCGATCCAGTCAGGATTGGTCTTGCCATCGCAAATAACCAGAATCTCGGAAGGACCCGCCACCATGTCGATACCCACCACACCGAAGACTCGTCGCTTTGCAGATGCTACGTAGGCATTGCCGGGACCGACTATTTTATCCACTCGCGGGATGGTTGCAGTTCCATAGGCCAGCGCCGCAATCGCCTGCGCCCCGCCTATGGTGAAAACCCGGTCAGCCCCGACCAGATGTGCCGCAGCCAACACCAATGGGTTGCGCACCCCATCCGGGGTCGGCACCACCATAATCAGCTCGCCTACACCAGCAACCTTGGCCGGCAACGCATTCATAAGGACAGAAGATGGATATGCAGCCTTGCCCCCTGGCACATACAGACCCACTCGCTCAATCGGAGTAATTTGCTGTCCTAACAGCGTGCCATCTTCTTCGGTATAGCTCCAGGACGTTTGCAATTGCTTTTGATGGTAGGCGGTTATTCGCTGCGCAGCCTGCTCAAGTGCATTTCTTTGCTCTACAGGCAAACCATCAAAAGCGGCACGTAACTCTGTTTTTGATATTTCAAGCGTGGCAGCCGTGCTGATAGTCAAACGATCAAAGCGCTGCGTGTACTCAAGCAGCGCCGCATCACCGCGCGTACGCACATCAGCCAGTATATTGGCCACCGTTGTTTCAAGCTTTTCATCCTGCGTCGATTCAAATGCCAGCAACTTGTCCAGTTGCGTATTGAAATCTGCCTGCTTGGTAGATAGTCGACGGATAATCATTTCACTGCCTGACATTTATTTACTCCCTAATTGTTGCAATTTTCAACTGGGCATCTCTAAAAATTCAAAATTCTACCTGCTTGCAGGTTCTTGTCCTATACGCAGCGACAGCGTAGTGGGGGAAGTGAGACAAGGCGCGATGAAATTTTTGAGCGAAGCATATATTACGATATGTAAGCGATAAAAATTTCTGAGCAGCGCAGTATCACGACGTAGTTTTGATTTTTAGAGGTGCCCAGCACCCCATCAAGACTGCACTGGCACTAGATCGACAATCAATGCGCGAAGCCTTTAACAAATTGCATCAACAATGCTCTTGAATAATCTAGTGCATCTTCACGTGAGCGCATAGCCCTCGACATGTCGGTGACAAGACGTTCCACAAAAGATTCCCGTGCGAACAGTTCGTTCATTTGATTACGTGTTTGTATAGATGCAATCGTCTTTACATCTGTTCCAAGCAACCATGCTCCTGCCAATTCAACGTCATAATCTTCGGTTTCCAATGCAATAATTGCATCTGTATATATTCTGTCCTGGTTTCCAGCTTCGTTGTATTGCCTTAACAGGGTCACCAGGTCTAATGCATCTTTGGGATCGTCGCATCCCCGATCAACCCAGGCAAATAATTTAAGGATTGCAATGCCAGGGATTGAAGCAATGGCGATTACCAGCCCCGGTTCTACTTCTACGTTTTCTGCAGAAGCATGCGCATCGGCAAAGCCAACAACGTTCATCAATACACTCATTCCCGGTGGCCAGGCGATAATGTTCTTCTCGCCTTCAATGCCTCCAAATGGAATCAGATCAATTACAAATTTGTGAACTATGCCTGGTTGTTGGTAGTGTAATCGATGCTCCACTTTAACCATTTCTTCGAATCCTGAATTCAGGATCAAGTATTGCTTGAGTGCCTGAAACTGCGCCCAATTTTCAAGTGCAAATGCAAAGTCGATGTCACGCGTTGCCCGGCCAGTGTGCAAACCAAACACGTGCTCCAACAATATTATTCTAGCGGTGGCTCCCACCATAAAAACCTGCAGGCCCAAGTGCGCTGAAGCACTCGCGACCTCTCGTATCACACTAAGTGTTATCGGGTCGATGGGACGATCAGGTCTTGGTGTCAAGACCATGGATTCTTTCCTCATATATCATGCGCGCAACTTCAAAGTTGCGTGTGTCCATCGTGGCTAGCAAATCTGCATAGACTAAGAGGGGCGGCACGATACCGGGCTTAGCCTCTTGCGCAGGGAAGTCCCAGAATGTTTCTAATACTTCGATTTCCCCATTCGGGTCTGCACGTAATCTATTTTCTGTTACCAGCTTTGTTAGATTCTGGCGCGCATTATCCGGTCTCATATAAATCGTTGCAGCGTTGGGTTTCAAATGACCTGTCAGTTTATCTGCAGCCACTTCACCACCCCATTGCGCATCATAATTGGCAATGTCGACTGTATGCCACCAGTTGAGGTCAGGCGCATGAAATCGTTTTGGGTTCAATTTTGGGCGGAGTTTGATGGGGTAGTTTATTACCCATTCATCTATCAAACGCTTTTGCTCAAGCATGCGACGATCTCCCTTCTTTTTGCCGCCCGTCACATAACCTCGATTATTCAGGTCGTAAAATATCCAGCCGACATTTCCTAGCGCCACCCCTGCTATTCGATTTATCTCGCGATATGGGGCATTGATCAGCGCGGGTTGACATAGCAGCGCAAATATCACCCTTAAGGCTGTTGCCGTCCCACCGCGCGGCGTTTCCATATTGGCAATTGCGTTCTGTTCTTTAGTTTGTGTACGCGGCCCTTTGACCCATACATACAGCCCTGGTCCATGGAGGAAGGCATTACCCTCAGCATCAATAAACTGCAGATCCAGTTCACGACACTTATCTGCTGTTTCGGCTGTTATTCGTGGTGCAACAAGTAGGCCAGGTTGAGGGAAATGGTCAAGCTGATTCTTGACCTGACCGAGCGCAGCAAAACGATCTACGCGTTTAATTTCTGCTATGTAACGATAAAGAACGCCATCCACATCGATTTCAATGATTGCATCGACTCTGTTTCCCTCACCCTGCGCAGCTTCTGTTGCTATTATTTTGCCGCCTATACCTGTTGCTCGCTGTAAGGCGACCAGGGCTAATTCCAAGAGTTTTAATTCCTTGCTAGCAAGTTGTTCTTTAGGGTTGTGTTGTATATTGTTCATGATTAAATATGCTCACGTTACGTGAACATTATTACTTTATGAACAGTATGTCAACATTTACGTTCACCTATATACAGTGTTCACGTTACGTGAACACTGAAAAATACATGAACATAAAATCATCGGCCATTATTCCAGCCTTTCCCACCCTATCACCTCAAGCCTGGCATTAAACCGATACTTCATGCTCTACACCGCGCGGCTCGCCGTTAAAGAATGCACCCCCCGAAATGTCTGGCTGCTCCATCCATCGTATGCTGACCTGATAGCCTGAGGTGTCTAACCCTCAAATAAACCCAAGGTAACAAAACCTGTGATTGTTTATTTCTCTGCCGACTGTCATTTATTAACTGATTAATTTATAGACACCGCTTTCGCAAACGCATCCAGCATGGGTTGAATGGTTGCGCGCTTGAGTTTCAGTGATGCCTGATTAACTATCAGGCGCGACGAAATCTGTGCAATTTCTTCTACTGCCTTAAGGTGGTTAGCCTTCAGTGTGTTGCCGCTACTGACCACGTCCACAATCGCATCAGACAACCCTACCAGCGGCGCCAGTTCCATCGAACCATAAAGCTTGATTAAGTCCACATGCACGCCCTTGGCAGCGAAGTGTTCACGCGCTGTTTGCAGATATTTAGTTGCCACGCGCAGACGCGCGCCCTGACGCACTGCAGCGTCATAATCGAAATCATCACGCACCGCGACCATCATGCGGCAGCGGGCAATATTCAGATCCAGTAGCTGATACAGGCCACCGCCGCCGTGTTCATTCAGCACATCCTTGCCGGCCACACCCATATCGGCCGCGCCATATTGCACATAAGTCGGCACATCGGAGGCACGCACAATGATAAGGCGCACATCAGGCCGGTTGGTGGACAAAATCAATTTACGCGAAGACTCCGGTGCTTCCAGCGGAATGATCCCTGCCGCTTCGAGCAACGGCAGGGTTTCCTCAAAAATGCGCCCTTTTGATAAGGCGATGGTAATCATGAATAACTCTTTCGTATGATGATGGAAAATGCATGTGTCCGTAGGGTGCGCACGGCGCACCCTACCTGACTCTTGGAACTTATATTTGTTACTTTATTCTTCTGATATTCGCGCCCAGCTTAGACAACTTTTCTTCAATATGTGAATAGCCACGATCAAGGTGATAGATACGCTCAATCACTGTTTCACCTTGCGCCACCAAGCCTGCAATCACTAGGCTGGCAGAAGCACGCAAGTCCGTCGCCATTACCGTTGCGCCTTCCAATTTGTGTACGCCCCGCACCACGGCGGTATTACCTTCCACATCTATCTGTGCCCCCAGACGGCGTAACTCCTGCACATGCATAAAGCGGTTTTCAAAAATCGTTTCCACCATCATCGCACTGCCATCGGCAATCGCATTGAGTGCCATGAATTGCGCCTGCATGTCGGTCGGGAAAGCAGGATAGGGGGAGGTGCGTATATTGACCGCTTTTGGACGACCGTTCATTTCCAGATGTATGGTGTCCGCTTCTACGCGCAGCTTCGCTCCGGCTTCGCTTAATTTTTCCAACACTGTTTCTAGAATGTCGGCACTGGTATTGCGCAAAGTGATGCTTCCACCGGTTGCTGCAGCTGCAACCAGAAAGGTGCCGCTTTCTATACGATCAGGCAAGATGCGATGCTCAGCTCCGTGCAGTTTTTCCACGCCAGTGATGGTGATCATATCTGTTCCGGCACCGGAAATATTCGCCCCCATCGCAATCAGGCAATTTGCCAAATCGACAACCTCAGGCTCACGCGCGGCATTTTCCAGCACTGTCACGCCATCCGCCAAAGCGGCAGCCATCATCAAATTTTCCGTGCCGGTCACACTGACAATATCAAAGAAAATTCGCGCGCCCTTGAGTCGCCCAGCTCCACCATGAGAAGGCACTTGAGCGTGAATATAACCATGCTCAATGGAAATTTGCGCTCCCATCGCCTGCAAACCTTTGATATGCAGATCAACTGGACGCGAACCGATTGCACAGCCACCGGGCAGGGACACCTTAGCCTCACCAAAGCGCGCCACCAAGGGGCCAAGCACCAGTACCGATGCTCGCATGGTTTTCACCATGTCATAAGGTGCTTCCAGCTTGCTCACCTGAGAGCCATGCAAAGTCATCT
>JBCKTZ010000007.1:0-37018 GCA_038925245.1 Gallionellaceae bacterium | reverse complement strand
CACCCCTAAGTTGTATCAAGCTGCCACTTCCACCTTGGCAGGGCCGCTAGCCATTTCACCAATCACTGCAGCATGAGCAAAACCTTCTCGTACAAACAGTGCTAGCACTTCATCTACCGCAGATGCATCACATGCGACCAGTAAGCCGCCCGAGGTTTGTGGATCGGTCAACAGCGCTTTTTGTACCGGCGTGATGGCGTCTGCCAATACCACATCGTGTCCGTAACCATCCCAGTTGCGGCCCGATGCACCCGTGATGAATCCGGCTTCGGCAAGCTTTTGCACATTGGGTAGCAGAGGAATACTGGCCATGTTGAGCTTAGCGGTCAGCCCTGAACCGCGTGACATTTCCAGGGTATGGCCAAGCAAGCCAAAGCCGGTTACATCGGTCAGCGCATGCACACCGCTCATATTGGACAGGGCAATTCCGGGCTTATTAAGTTTGGTGGTGCTGTCTATCATGGTGGCGTAGCCCGCTGCATCAAGCTGGTCTTTCTTCAACGCAGCAGACAAAATACCAACACCCAATGGTTTGCCCAGAATTAATTTGTCCCCCGCTTTGGCATTCGCATTGCGCTTGACCTTCGAGGGGTGCACCAAACCAAGCACCACCAGACCATAAATGGGTTCCACCGAATCTATGGTGTGGCCACCCGCAATCGGGATGCCCGCTTCTGCACAAATTGATTCGCCACCCTGAATTATTTTCCCAATAATGTCGATCGGCAGCTTATCTATTGGCATCGCAACCAGCGCCAGTGCCATGATGGGTGTGCCACCCATGGCGTAAACGTCAGAAATCGCATTGGTTGCGGCAATGCGGCCAAAATCAAAGGGATCATCGACTATCGGCATGAAAAAGTCTGTCGTCGCAATCAAGGCCTGCTCGTCATTGAGCTTGTAAACGGCGGCATCGTCCGAGGTCTCAATGCCCACCATCAAGGCCTTGGGTAGCGAAAAGCCGGTTGAATTCTTCAATATTTCCGCGAGTATGCCAGGCGCAATTTTGCAGCCGCAACCGCCACCATGGGAAAAAGAAGTCAGTTTGATGTTGCCGTCGTTGATCGAGTTCATGCGTGACCTTAATTAAGCTTTATTGATGAGAGGGTGGTTGCTTAAAACACAAAACCTAAGCAGCAAGTGAACCTGTGCAATTATCCACTAAATTGATTAGCGTGGCGCTTTCCCGTTCCGGTGTAAACAACGGGGCGCGTGCAACGCACTGCGTTTTCAACTTTTGATAAAAGGCTGCATTGCTGGCGGCCAGATCAATCAAGCGTGCCAACGCCAAGCTATCGCCCAGCGGGAAATAGCCTGCATAGTCTTCGCCCAGCATGCCGCGATTTCCAGAAATGTCACTGGCCAGCACCGACACACCGCTGGTGACCGCTTCGATAATGACGTGCGCGCCACCTTCCATAACCGAGGTGATCACCATCAAATGGCTGCGCTTTAAACGTTGTCGAGTTGCGCTATGGGGTAAATGTCCGAGCCAGCGATAGTTGGTGCAGGCGCTTTGGGTGGCCTCAGCCGCAGCACCTAGCAGGGGATCGAGTGCACCGCCGATATGCGTCATGCGGATATGCGGGGAGCTGAGTTGTGCCGCTGCGTGCATGAAAGTGACAGGGTCTTTCTCACCTCTCAAATGCCCGATCATCGTCACATCGAAATGCCGCTTCTGTTGTTGATGACTAAAGGGAAGGAGTGCAGGTGCCGATTGATAAATAACCACAGTCTTGCTGCGTAAATTGGCCTCTAGTTCCTGTAATCCAGAAGGTTGCAACACCACCAATTGCGTGGCCAATTGCAACGAGCGTTGCGCAGCGGCATCGCTATGGATGTCGCGATATAAATCCGTGCCCGTCAGTACGACGATCAATGGCGAAGCTGGTTGTGCAGCAGCAAAGGCGGCAATCGAGCTAGCTGTGCGCCGCGCGTGCAGCGCAATCATGGCGTCACAGGGCATGCCATCCCATTGCAATGCGAGTGTCACCCGATAGTGCTTGCGTAGAAAACGCGCCCAACGGCTGGCCGTGAGACCGTTGCCACTGTTGGCTTTTGACAGCGCGGGGCTGATAATGACGATGTGCTGTTTTTTCATGCGGCTTGCTGATCGCGTTTTGTTAATAAAATATTGAATACAATCAACATGTTACGTTTAAATTAATGCCGAAATGTGACACCCCGCAGGGGTTCTTGTCCTATGCGAAGCAGAGCGTAGTGTAGGAAACCACTAGGCCGACGTTAAGACTTATGAACTCATTTTCTTTTAGACAGGCTACACCAGAACAATTGGCAGAGGCCTTACAGGATGCACGAAATTATACCCTGACGCTGTTCGATAGCTATGCAGCGGCCGGACTGGATGTACTGGAGCGCGTGCCTTATCTGGACATCATCAATCCGCCACTATGGGAGTTGGCGCATGTGGTGTGGGTCAGTGAAATGTACGTGCTGCGTGGAGCTACAACTAGCGAACCTGCTTTGGCACCCTACCCCTCGCTATTGGCACGCGCGGATGAATGGTTCGATTCGAATACCGTGCCGCACCGCACCCGTTGGAGGTTGGATTTACCCAGTACGGAAGTCATCAAGCAATATTGCACCGACGTGCTCGAACGCATACTCAATAAACTCCTGAACGGTGCACAGGATGAGGCCACCTTGTATCCCTATCGCTTGGTGCTGGCGCATGAAGACATGCATGGCGAAGCCTTTGCCTTCACCCTACAAACTTTGGGGTTGGCCGCACCTGCAAAACTTGCAGCGCGAACTGTGCAGCTACCGCCGCAATTCGATATTTTGTTTTGCGGTGGTACGATACAGTTGGGGGGTAGGCTAGACGAGGGCTTCGTCTTCGATAATGAAAAATGTGCTCATCCTGTTGCTATTCCTGCATTCAGCATTGCCTCGTCGCTGGTATCGAATGCGCAATATCTGGCCTTCATACTGGATGACGGCTATGCAAAAGAACAATACTGGAGCGCTGCCGGACGTGTCTGGTTAAAGCAAGAAAAGCGTGCTGCGCCACGCTACTGGCAATTCGATGGCGAGAGTTGGAGCTGCGCTCGCTTTAATAAAATCATGCCATTGAAGGATCAAGAGCCGGTGCGCCACGTCAGCTTGTATGAGGCACAGGCATATTGTTTGTGGGGAGGACGTCGCTTGCCGAGTGAAGCAGAATGGGAATTTGCAGCCCTCTCAGGCAATGCAGATTTTCGCTGGGGCGAATTGTGGGAGTGGACCGGCTCTCCATTTGCGCCGTATCCGGGATTCACACCTGATGTTTATCGGGAATATTCAGAGCCATGGTTTTTTACCCATCAAGTGTTGCGCGGTGCCTCGTTTGCCACACAGGCGCGGATAGTCTCCGCAAAATACCGAAATTTTTATATGCCGGAACGAGATGATATGTTCGTGGGTTTCAGAACTTGCGCGGTGTAAAAGGTGTCACGTTTATCAGGCTGCCGCGGAAAAATAAAACGATGCTGATTGGCCGCGCCGCTGATAAAACCGTATCGTTTCGACATGGATGCCAGTCATCTTGGCCAGCTCGCCAATAGTAAAGAGCTTGATTATTTCTCGCTTTCGCCCGATGTGTCATCCCATGCAAGGGTGCGATAGTCGAAACCTTGCGCCAATGCCGGTTTAACGATCTCGAAAAATGGCGAAATGTCGAAGTCGCGCGGCGCGAATAAACTGTGATGCCGGATATGCAGATACTCGCGATAACAGTCCGCACAGGCAGGGTCGTCGAGCCCTGCGCGGGTAATGATAGGAAGGATTGGATAGCGCACCGACTGGAATGCCTGCGCAATCAGCGTGGAACAGATCGCGCGCGTGGGGTCGCCGCTGCCGAGCGCCAACATTCTGCGTCGCCAGCGTGTCGGAACCAAGGGGTTGGGCAACAGGTATCGAACGAGATCAATGACGTTTCTCAGGTCATAGTGATGCCCCAAACGACCCACGACATATCCGATGACGCGCTTGCGATCGTCATCGGTCAACCCCACCGGACGGCAAATCCGGGTATGCAACATGGCATATTGAGATAACGGCACGGCGCGCACGCCTGCATCGAGGTCGGCTTCTATCAGTACCGAAGGTTCATCACCCCAAGCTGGTAGCGAGGCATGCGGCCCGACATAGAGTGTCGCATGTGACCAAGTAGACTGGGTTAAATATTTGATTGCAGAACTGATGCGGGTATTGCCATCAATCAATAACACGTCGCCCGGTTGTAAGGCTGCTTGCAGCGATTTAAAATCGCTCGTACTCACCATGGGCACGGCACCGACCGTGCTGTTTAAATAATGGGCAAGCCAGCTTCCTAATGGACGAAACATCTCTTGACTCCGTACTTGACGACTGGATTAAGGTTATACCATTCGCTCTCAATTTAACAATGGGTTCATCCGACAACCCAATGCTAATAACTTTATAAGTAACTGTTTATATTGGTATTTTCTGACTTTATGACTAATTAACAACTCTATTCAAAAGGTATGCACATATTTAAGTTGAAATATTCCAGACTCGCATTGCCTGCCCCACAGCGATAATTCTGGCCTGTTTCACCCGTTCTGCTATCAAATTTTTATCTTCACACTGCTGTGCAATATCCCCTGCATTTACTGCCTGTGCTGCCAGCAACATGCATTGAAGGAAGCGCGCCTGCGGATAATCATCCTGCTCATGTCCGGTGCGTCCACACGCATCAGACTCGCATGCCTGCAGTAGCTGCTTAAACCGTTCAGGTTTGCGCCATGCATCAGCGCTCTGAAATATTTTCACGATGGTGTCGGGACGCAATTGTTGTGCGCGGTGCACATCCCCATGGAAACGCGCTACCAGCAAACCCAGATCACGGCACTCGCCGGGTACGCGCAGGCGTTCGCACAACCCTCGCAACAGATCAACGCTGCGTGCTTCATGGCCGATATGTCGGGGCAAAATATCTTTGGGTGTATTGCCTTTGCCAAGATCATGCATCAGCGCAGCAAAGCGCACCTCAAGAGCGTAGTCATGTTTAGCCGCATCATCCAGCACCATCATGGTGTGTATGCCGCAATCGATTTCCGGGTGATGTTGCGGTGGCTGCGGCACCCCAAACAGGGCATCTACTTCGGGGAGAATTTTTTTTAGTGCGCCGCAATCGCGCAAGGTGGTTATAAAACTGGTAGGATTTTTTTCCATCAAGCCGCGTGACAATTCTTGCCATACACGTTCGGCCACCAGCGCATCAACTTCACCGCTGGCAACCATCGCCCACATCAACTCCAGCGTTTCTGGCGCAATGGAAAAGCCGAAACGAGCAACGAACCGTGCCGCACGCAAAATACGCACGGGATCCTCACTAAATGCCGCACTGACGTGGCGCAATATCCCAGCACGCAAATCAGCGATGCCGTTGTAAGGATCAATCAGGGTTCCATCTTCTGCTTGTGCAATGGCATTGACGGTGAAATCGCGGCGCGATAAATCCTGCTCCAGTGTTACATCGGGCGACGCATAAACGGCGAAGCCTTTATAGCCGAGTGCAGTCTTGCGCTCGGTACGTGCCAGCGCATATTCTTCGTGTGTTTCAGGATGTAAAAAGACTGGGAAATCCTTGCCCACCGGCCTGTAGCCCAGCGCTTCCATTTGCGCCGGGGTGGCGCCCACTACTACCCAATCGTGGTCCTGTACCGGCAAGCCAAGCAGACCATCACGCACAGCACCCCCCACGCAATAAATTTTAAGCGCGCTATATTTCATCTTTTATTGCGCGTTGGTTTAAAGCTGTCTTACCTTCTATCAGCCCCAGTCGTTGCTTCAAAGAGGGTGCGGCATGACCAAACACTCTGGCGTAATAAACCGTGTTACTCATGACCTTTTTAACGTAATCGCGTGTTTCGTCAAAAGGAATAGTTTCGACATAAATCGCGCCTTCCAGCGGCTTATCCGCAATCCACCGGCGTGCCCTTCCAGGCCCCGCATTGTAGGCTGCGGAAGCAACCACCGGATTATTCCCCAGCGTGGACAAGACATTCTTCATGTAATAGGTGCCCAGTTTCAGGTTGGTATCCAGTTGGCTGATGAGTTCGTTGCGATAGTCTTTCATGCCCAGTTTTTGCGCAACCCAGCGCGCTGTTGCAGGCATAACCTGCATTAACCCTGCCGCACCAGCAGTCGATTTTGCCTGAGTTACGAAGCGGCTCTCCTGGCGCATCAAGCCGTATACCCATGCCTCTTCCAGATTATTTTCAAGTATGTGCCCCTGCAGGCTGTCGCGATAAGGCGCGGGGTAACGCAGATTGAAATCGTGCAGCATAATGGTACGGTCAGCCGCATTGATTGATCGGTCGTACATTCCATTGCGACTGGCCATTGCCGAGGCGACCAGCAACTGCTTGTCATCCAGCTTGCGCACGGCCAACGACCACTCTTTGGCAGCTTCTTTGCGCAAACCCATACGATATAGCGCGAGTGTCCGTTGCATCGCCGGCTGTGCCTGCATCACCTCAATCTCTATCAGAGTCGGCTGATAATTTACTGACAGCAAAGTGCTTGCAGGAATATATCCCAATTCATCCGAAGCGAGTTGCCCATAAAAATTGTACTCACGGCTCAACTCCTTTAACAATGCCTCCGCGTCAGCATCGCGGCCGAGAACTTTCCACGCCCTGGCTTTCCAGTAACGCCATGCACCGTCTCGCTGCTGTTTTGGCGACATTGCAGTAATGCTCGCCCACACCTCATGCCAATTCTGCACACGCAAAGCAGCACGCGTACGCCAGGCCAATTGTGCATCATTCAGAGGTGTATCCTTGGCCGCCCTGAACCAGGTCAGTGCGCTTTCGTCATGCTTGCGAGCGCCCTCGTAGCCCAGCCATCCGTAAAAATACTGTTGCTCATCATTGCCAAAGTGCTCTTCAATTTCCTTCCAGCGTGTATAGGCCAGCTGGGGCAGCTGCTTGGCCAGACGCTGCAACGCAAATAAGGCAACCATGCGCTCAGCCTCGGTAGATTTTGCCAGTTTGAGACTGGCAAGATAGCGGTCTGGATTGGCAGCCGCATTGTCCAGCATTCTGGATTGAATTTTCCGCTGTTTGGGCAAATGCTCTGAAAGCTGCTTGACCAGTGCAATATTATTTACTTCCAGCGCCAGGCGAATGCGCTGCAATACGTCCTGTTCGCTAATTACACCGGTACCGAGCGCCATATTAAACAGGGAAACACAACTTTCCGGTTTCCCGGCACCGCTAAACCAGAAGGTACGCGCTTCATGCAACGCCAAATCAACACCATTTTGCAAGCGTGCCTGTAATGCATAACACTTCATTTCATCATCTGATTCCAGCAGACGCGGATATTCCGCCGCAAAGGTATCCCAGCGCTGTTGCTTCGCCTGCCATTTCAACCAGTCAGAACGCAACTGATCGATCACAGGGGTGTCGTCGGGACGCGCAAGAAATTCCTTGATCACCTCTGGCTTGCGGGTTTCCAGGCGTAAACGCAGTTGGTAATAGGTCAAATAGGGTTCTAGAGGCGAGTTTTTAAAGTTCTCGGCAATATGTTCCAGACGTGACACATCTTCTGCACGATAAGCCTCACGAGCGGCCAGAAAGCCCTTATCTTGATCCGCCGTTGCAACAGCAGGAATAAATAATAGAATTATTAGCAAATACTTCATCTGGAATAACATAAAAACAAGGGGATGAAAGGATAGCATACTGATGCAGAAAGGTAGGCGTGGAAAAAAGACAATATTGATCAGATATAAAAAAAGGCGGCCTGAGCCGCAAGCCGTTGTGTAAAGGTGTTGAAAAACGACTGACTTAGTAAGTCTTCTCAATTCGTATTGATAAACAAGGCTGGTTTGGTGCGTGCGTAACGAAGGCCCTGCTCGGAAAATCACAAAGGGCAGCAGTGCCAGAAGCGGCCTGTGGCTAAATTTCATCGACTGCCTTCAATTCGGCCTTAGATGCCATTGGTGGTCGCCACCTTGAGAGGCAGCTAACGAAGCTACTGCGGCCAGTACGAGCTGCGTACTGTTAATCCGCAGGTCCCAGGTTCGAATCCTGGTCGGGAAGCCAAAGAATTCTTGCACTTAGCCATCCATTCGGGTGGCTTTTTGCATTTTCAGAGATCTAAATCGAGAAAGTCCGTGGGTCGGTATAGATTGGCGATTCCTGCAACTCATTACACGATCTGACTAGATTTACCAAGGCTGGGATGTTTTGACAAATGTACTGATTATTTCTTTGTGCCGTTTACTGTTGCTTTCTGACAACCACCTTGGCTGCAATTCTCAAGCCGGGGGGTAGATACGCGGGTCTCGGCATTCTTGAATCCACGCATCACCATCTCGTGAAAAGACAAAGCGTGGATCATCCACAAATTTATCAAAAGGAAGAATATCAGTAGCTCGTATCGCAACCTTGAACCGCGCATCAGTTGAGCACAGGAATATAGAGCCCTGCTGCATCAGTTGGCGCACATGAAGAGTGTCTACTTCACCTGGTACATCTAAGCGGAACCTCGCGCATTGAGGGGGAAGAGCTTCGGAAACTCCATGTTCCGCCGAAAGAAGGTGAAGCCATTCGAAAGTCGATGCTGTTACCGTAGCAGAAAGCTCTGCGACAATGGCAGAATCCAACAGAGCATTACGTATCTGAGTGACGCTCGCTGCTGGATTAATTACGAAGCTACTCAACTCTAGTGCTGCTGTGCGAGATCTTACACCTGCCAAGAATACTTTGGCAGCAGCTTCCGTTGGCAATCCAAGTTCAACAAGAAGTCCCGCCTTGGAAAGTGCTTCTATGCGGTTCTCTTCATTTGATTTGTCGAGCTTTTGAGCTACTGAGTGCAAAATCCAAGGAAGCTGGTATCCATAAAGCTTGGTACAAATATCGGCGGATTCATCGCCACAAGTTTCGACAATATTCCGCAACGAACCGCCGCTAAGCCATTGAGGCCGGATTTTGTTCAACTGTTCCTGATCGGGTATTCCCTTGACAATACTAATTGCATTTTCACGAGACCAAGTCTCGAACTCAAGAACCAAACCGCCCAGCGCGTCTTCGTTTGGGGCGGTATTTAAATAGCGGTCCACCATATCACGGAATATATTTAACTGATTAAACGCTACGATACCAACTGACAGCGGTAGTCCAGATGCAATAACCGCACGCCGCGCATCAGCGGTCGGTACCTTGTGCAACACCCCAGCCGCTCTAGCCTTCAAAAAATCGAGCAATTGGTCAGATTGTCCGAGTTCCACCTTGCTCCTTTCTTGAATGGCTGCAAGTGAATCTCGAAATGCGTCATCTATCCAGTCAACAGCTGAAGCGAGGTCATAGCCCTTGTAAGCGACATGCAGCGCCAACAGTTCGTCGTCTATCAAGTCGACCAAGCTCTCCACATTCGTCTTTTGCTGACTGCAACTATCAAAGTTATCATTCGCGGCCAACTCCAAAAATGTTTCAAACGAAATCCCAATGTTATCCGCAATCCGGAGTAATAAGCGGACTACCTGAAGCAAGCCGCTTTCCACTTGATCAAGATGAGCAATGTCAAAGTATTCTGCTGCTGTTGCCTCATCTTGCTTCACCTTCCAATCGCTACGTGTACCGTCTATTGCAAAAAGTATTTTTCCCTCACCATCAACAAACGCACGGCCAGCACGCCCACATATATTCCAGAAGTCACGTTTACTGATCTGCAATCTGGCACCAATGAAAGTGGTTGCGACAATCACTGAGGATATCCCGATGTTGACTCCCTGCCCGAGAGTAGTGGTTGCCACTATAATTTTAGGAGGATGCTTTGCCATGAGCTTTTCCAAGGAAATTCTTACCTGAGGAGGCAGCTTGTTGCTGTGGCAGATCACTCCTTGCCGTGCTGCTGTGATTTCCATCGATTCATCACCTAGCTCCTCTTTACAAACAGCTTCAAGGAGCCGCCACTCTATTTCAGGCCATGGATGAACTGCAGCATCAGCTCCGAGAGCCAGGAGAACGCTCCTTACCATAGAAGGAACCCACTGAGCTTGGCCTGCAAAAATTAAGACTGGCCCGAGTTCAGCAAGCCGGACAGCAGTTGCAGCAACAGCCTCCGTCTTGCTTGCAGGAAATAAACGAGTGGATTTATTTGCTTTGGGTACTTCCTTGAATTCGACGAAATGCGGATTGAAGCACCGCTCGCCGCCTAACCACTCAATCGATACACCTGAGTTTTTCCAACGAAGCGTTCCGAATCGCTCGCCTGAGGGTTTCCAATTTGACTTCACCATTGCATTAACATCACCACCAACCCAAGCAGCCAAGTCTCCGGCATTGGGAAGAACAGCCGAGAGAAGCAATATTCTTGCACCTCCTCGGCGAGCCAACAGTCTCAAATGCTCAAAAAAAAGTTCATTACGGACATTGCGCTCGTTGTTTCCGAGAAGATGACCTTCGTCAATTATAACTAGCTTCACAGATCCAAATAATTCTGGAGCTGCGCGGAGCATCGCCTTTGCTTTTTCTGGAGTTGCGATAGTGATGTGCCCTTCATTTACCAGCTCTCTATCCACACCGCTGAAACGTGATCCTCCGTAAAGGTGTGAAACATGGTATCCAAGTGGCGAGAGCGTTTTACTGAAGGTTCTCTCCAGTTCAAAGGCAAGCGACCGGAATGGTGCAAGATAAAGAACCTTTGCGTTTGGATCGGACTTTATCGTTTGGAGGATTGCTAGTTCTGCTACTCTGGTCTTTCCTGCACTGGTTCGAAGGTTGATTACTCCCCCTCGATTTTGCGGATTCAGCGCAAGGTTAAGGGCGTCCATCTGCGACAGCCAAAGCTCTGTGACAGGTGGACTCAGTAAGGCTAGTAGATTCACATACCTCCTCACTTGTTCAGTCCCATTGGTACCGAAGTAAGCCGGTAGCACAGACCATAACGACCCATTGCCATAGCCTTTAACCATGAGTCGTAGCAGTCTGGCAATCCACCAAAAGTGTGGATGCGATCCGCCTTCACTAATCAGCATTGCATCGTGAAGGACAGTATCTGCATTCGTTAGGAGTTCTATTTGTCCAGAATAGGAATGTTCGGCAGTGAGCGCAATTGATCTTGCGATACAAACTGTCAAGGCCCAATCGTCGAATTGATTAGAATCATCAAATTCGTTTTGCGGAGGCAACAAGACCGCGTTTAATCGAGAAATCAATAAGGAACGATCCTTCCGTAAAAAGGAAGCAACAATCCCAGCCGAAGGAGTAACTTTTTCCACGTTATTGATAAGTACAAATGCCCGCGAATATTGACCACAAGCATAGAAGGCCATCGCACCAATCAAGCAATGGAGTGCACTCGCCTGCCCCTTCACTATCTCGGTTCGATGCGCAGCCTCAAGAATGTCTGCTGCCGAATGCAGTTGAGTATAGCCCTCGTTAATTTCGCCCTGTTCAATAAGACTACACCCAGCGGCCAAGAGTGCATATGCAACAAATGTAACTCGATCATCAAGCTCCAGTTCAAATTCAGGAAAGTTTTCGGGGAGTTCACGCACCTCCCTCAAAACCTGCTTGGCCTTGGATTGTGCAATCAGGTTACGAATTTTAGATGTCTGCATTGACTGCACTACAAGACGAGCGTTTTCGACAGGAAGTGTCATATCAACGCTGCCACTCTTGCAAAGGAATCTGTTACAAAAGTAGAAGGATTATCAAGGGCGAGCGAAATTACAGCTAATCGGGGGATGCTTGACTGTGCGTGATTATGTACATGAGTATGCGTATGCTTATTGCTCACAAGAAGACCAACGTAATCCAATTGAAGGAGGCCCTGCGCAAAGAGTGCATTGCACGCTGCCACCTTTGCACCTAACTGGTTTCTACCAGAATCAAACAATCGATCAGCAACAAACTGAAGCGATGCCGGAATATTTCCGGAATGCGATTTATTTAGTGCGCTAACAAGTTCGTCCACGACCTGTTTTGATGAAATTGAGCGGAATTTTGCTTCACCGACTAACACCCTTACAGGAGTGGAATCAAGGTCGAATGCAAGGACGTCATCTCCCTTCATTGATTGATCTACGTTCGGGTTGTAGCGGAGACGAAACACCAATAGTTTAGCATTGCTAGAAGCCGACACATATTCCGAAAGTAATATTTCCGCCCAATTTCCCTTCTGGGTTTTGTTGTTGGTAGGAAATCGCTGTGCTGGATCAGTTAATCCTTGTCTCGACAACGCTTCACGGCGAATTCGATCACGCACAATGTTCTCTGGGTTGACATGATGAGTGACAATCCACTTAGCCATTGAGGCAGTGAATTCTGCCGAGTCCATAGGCCCATTGTCGAGCAAACGATGTGGAACACTGTGTGTGGTGTTTTTGTCTGTGGCAGCCAAGTAAATGCCTAATGGGTGCGGTGGAAGTGGGTGCGGGCCAATGATCTGTTCGACATTCGTCAATTTCGACTCCCTACAGATGAAATTAAAATTTTATAGCCATCGTCCCACAAGCTTATCAACCGCATATAACTTCCATTTTAAGAAACTGCTTGTTCAGCCATCACATCCGCCAACTTTTGCTGTAACTGACTGGCATCAGTTATGCGTTTTTTTTAAGTTGGTTGTAGGCGCTGTTTTAGATTAGATCATTTAATGGTAATAATGCTGACTTATCTTTGATTGGCAAACCAATGTCCTAAAGCTCGTTAAGCATGAATTCGCAATGATCATTTATAAACCAGCACAGCAGGTCACTTATAAGCCTCAAAATAATTACACTACAGCTGGGCACTTCGCAGTTATAAATTCAAACATCGGACGAAAAATATCAAAGTGCTGTGCATCAAGTGTAGGCACAACATCTTTCGCAAATGTGACTTTTTGGCCATCACTTATGAACTTGATAAAGCCATCAGTTCTGCCTTTATCAACTGTAAAAAAGGCATTTAACCCAGGAACATTATGAAAAAGAAGTTCAATAGTCAGAAGCGATCTATTTCCATAGTTACCACCATGAGGATTTATTGCCTGCTTCCGCATTGGCCCAACGGCTGGTACAGGTAAGAGTAGCGCATAGCTTTCATAAGCAGCCTGTTTCTTAACCAAACACAGATTTGGATCAGTCTGGATATCCTGCCCTAGTTGATTCCAATCGCTATATGCTTCATCAAAATCAAAAAGGGAGAAAAATTTTCTGCCCGGATTGTTTTGGTAAAGTGCCTGGTCTTTCATTAGGTTACGCATGAAGCTACAGTTAAATGCATTCTGGATTTCAAAATTTCGATCTGCAGTTGGGTATAGTTTTGACCACGCTGTTTCGAGAATCATTTCATCGGTAATTCCCTCAGTGAAAAGTACTGCGCCTGACGTATTCTTTAGAACATGATGAATATTTAGACGTGCTTCACTTTCCGTGAATGAAATAAGCCCAGCGGAAAGTGATTTAATAACATCTGCTTTTGCAACCTTGGTGACCACTACCTTATTGTTATCAAACTCAAACAAATTAATAAAGCTTTCATTTATGGTAGTGATTGTAGACGCGCTGTGGCTGCTCATTAAAACGTGATTATTCTTAGCAGCAGTATCAGTAATATTAAAAACCTGATTTAAGAAATCAAATTGCCACTCCGGGTGGAGGAATGAATCCGGCTCGTCTAACAAGGTGATGCAGTTTCGGTCTTTGAAAAGCTCAATGATGGAATAAATATAGACCGACTGGAATTGCCCATCGCTGAAGTGCGATATTGTAGCGTCAACACCATTATTAAGCTGAAGTGGGACAGATATCTCATTCAGCATGCCGAGTATTTTCAAATTATCGAACAGTCGAAATAAATTCTGTGAAGAAACGTCACTGAAAATCTGCTGCACCTTTACCATATCAAGATACAAGATATATCTATCTTCTGATGAGAAATAACCTTCTGACACTGTTAAACCACCTGGTGTTTGGTTAATACACTTGTGCAAACTATCAAGAAATTCCTTAGCTATACCTTGAGGCTTCCAGTATCTATCCGTTTCATCATTATTTTCTATGTTGTATTCTGCGCGTGCTGCATAAGCTGGTCGCTGCAATACAATTTTTATTACCGGATCTGTTAATCCTGTAGTGCCTGGCTTCATAATTCCTGGCTTTTTGATGCCCAGCTTATCGATACCCAATTTCTGACAAATATATTTTCGCGCCACATTGGTCTCAGACTGTATAAGCAATACTGCTAGCAATAATTCTTTATAATCAGGGCCGACTCCAATAAACCGCCGGCTGTCTTTGATATCTGCTGTTTTGATACTTTTCCGAAAATTCACCTCGTAGATGCTAACCAAATCAGAAACAGCATTATTGTGGCCTGAATAATAGATTAGTACATTATCTGGCAGTGGTGTATTGCCTACGGTGGTTCGTACTTTGCCATCAACTTTTAACTTGCCATCATTCCACTCTATCTCCGTTTCCACACCATCGATTTCGTACTTGATGTCGTAATTGAAGCTAAGATCACCTTTTTCTTTATCGAATTCGTAGAGATGGCGAAAAATTTCGATCAGCGCCTCGAAAAGATTTGATTTGCCACTACCGTTCTTGCCAACAAATACATCTATAAAGCTTTCGCCCTCAAAACCCAATTTAAAATCCTTGAGATTTTTATACTGACTAATGTAAACCGATTTTAGGCGCATATCTTATTGGCAAGGTTGATGTATGTTTTGTTCTTTAGGAAACTGCTTGCTCAACCATCACATCCGCCAGTTTCTGCTGCAACTGGTTGACGACGGTGAGGCGGGTTTTCATTTGCTCACACAGTGCCATCAGTTCATCGACTTTGGCGACGATCCGGCGCTGTTCTTCAAGCGGTGGAAGACCAACCACTAAAGGATATATTTTCCTTCCAGTTACAAGCGGTTGTGCCGTCGCACTTTCATTTTCTTTTAAATTAGTGGCTCGTAATAACCAGTAAAGAAAATTTATCCAAATATACTGCTCTGAGAACGTAACCACTAACGCATTATCAGTAATCCATGCTTGGCTTGGCGTAAGGTACACAGACCCGCAATAGAAGCCAACGCGGCCAATTACCAGAGTCGGTTTATCTATATTTTGTTCACTATGAAAACCTGTTATTCCGTTTCCACCGAAAACTGGGATATTCCCATTCTTAGACATCTGTTCTGAGGTTAGCCCATCACCCGAGGACATTTTGATAATTTCCTGAAGCCTTACCCACTTCCACCCCTGCGGTAATTCATAAGGCTTTTCTCCATCAGTTATCGCTGGCAGCGGTTTATCTTTTTTGATCTTGCCCTCAACAATCAGCTTGGCTTTTTCAGCCTGTATGCGCTTGAGCAATTCACTGGCGGGTTCATCTTTCGTGTCTTGCGGGACGAGCTTGCCCATCACGGCCAGTTGCAGCAGGGTTTGTTTGAGGGCGTCGATACTGATTTCGGTGGTGAAGAGGGTGTCGAAATGGGCGGCGATGCGCTGCCAGTTGGCGCTGAAGTCTGCGGCGCTTTGTGATTGGGTGAGTGTAGCTAGCAGGTGGCTGACGAGTTTTTCGTGGGCTTCGGCGGCGTTGTTGTGCTGGGTTTCCAGTTGGTCGCACAGCACCATCAGCTCATCGACTTTGGCGACGATTCGGTGTTGTTCGGCAAGCGGGGGCAAAGCATACAAGCAATCATTTAATACCTTGAAGTGACGAGCATAGCCACGTTCTTCAAGTGAATAACTTTCCAGTTGCCGAATGAAAAATCGCTCATCCTGAAATACTGGACGTAAAATTTTTACTCCATCAGCTCCCGCCACAAAATCGAAGTCAATGTATTTGCGCTCTGTAGTGTGATCACCAAAAACAATGACCGGGCCGGGCAATTTTATCAGTAAAGAAATTTCATCTGTATAGCCTGCAATGTAACTCTTTCCTTGATCTACAACGGGGACTTTACCAGTGTCTTTTATCGCAGAAGACAACAATTTACTGCCGCTTGGCGAAATCGAATAATACACTTCAGGTAATCGCACCCACTCCCACCCCTGCGGCAATAGGTATGGCATTTCATCCTCAGAAATCCCCCCTAGCCCCCCTTTTGCAAAGTGGGGAACTGAGGCGGTGGTCTTCCCACTTTGTAAAAGGGGGACTGAGGGGGATTTGTTTTTGATCTTGCCTTCGGCTATCAGCTTGGCCTTTTCAATCTGTATGCGCTTGAGCAATTCACTGGCGGGTTCATCGTTAGCATCTTGCGGCACCAGCTTGCCGCGCACGGCGAGTTCCAGAATCAGTTCGCGTAGTTTTCTGATGCCGTACACGCTGGCCGCATTGCCTGAGCTGCGGCCACGACCTGATTTTTTTACGGTGTCGGCGGCTGTCCAGATGTCTAGGTGTGAGGTCAACAGCGAAATCCCCCCTAGCCCCCCTTTGGTAAAGTGGGGAATGTTATTGTTGTGCTGTTTTTTAAAGTTGGCTGTGTGAGGTGTGGTGCTCATGCCTTTGCTCCGCGTTGTAACGCCTCTCCCAGTATGCCTTTCAACTGCCCGCGTAGCGCGGCGATGTCATTCTGCATGGTGTTGTATTGCGCCAGCAGTACATCGGGGTCATGGATTTCCTGTTCGCCGACATGCGGATTTTTACAATCGAGGTTGTAGTTGCGCGCCTTGATTTCAGCCAGGCTGACTTTCCATGCTTGCTCTGTTTCTACCCGTTTTTTGAAGCCGTCCTTTTCTTTACCCCACCATGCCGCCTCGACATCAAACTCTTCAATTTTCATCGGCTTGGTTTTGTTGTAGCTTTTTACACCGGGCGGATAGGGATGCTCGTAAAACCAGATGTCTTGCGTGGGCGTGCCTTTGGTGAAAAACAGCAGGTTGGTTTTGATGCCGGTGTAAGGCGCAAATACGCCATTGGGCAGGCGCACGATAGTGTGTAGGTTGCACTCTTCCAGCAGCTTTTCCTTGATGCGGGTTTTAATGCCTTCACCAAATAGAAAGCCATCTGGCAACACCAGTGCGGCACGGCCACCGGCTTTGAGCAGTTGCATGATGAGCACTAAAAACAAGTCTGCGGTTTCACGCGTGCGGAAGGTGGCGGGGAAGTTGGTTTCGATGCCGTCTTCTTCCATGCCGCCGAAAGGCGGATTGGTGACAACCACATCCACACGTTCTTTCGGCGTCCAGCTGATGAGCGGGCGCGCCAGGGTGTTGTCGTGGCGGATGTTGCTGGGCACATCAATGCCATGCAGGATCATATTGGTGATGCACAGCAAATGCGGCATGGGCTTTTTCTCGATGCCGTGAATGCTGCCCTGCAATTGCGTTTCATCGTCTACGGTTTTTACATCTTGCTTGCGGATGTGCTCAATGGAGCAGGTCAGAAAACCGCCGGTGCCGCAAGCTGGATCCATCACCTTTTCGCCAAGGCGCGGGTTGACCATGCGCACCATGAATTCCGTCACCGCACGCGGGGTGTAAAACTCACCCGCGTTACCGGCTGCTTGCAAGTCGCGTAGCAGTTGCTCGTACATATCGCCGAACAGATGGCGCTCTTGCGCCTTGTTGAAGTCCACGCCATCTTGAATCTTGTTGATCACCTGGCGGATCAACTGGCCGGATTTCATGTAGTTGTAGGCATCTTCAAACACGGAGCGTATGACATAGGCGCGCTGGTCGCCACCTTTTGCTTCCAGCTGCTGCAAAGCTGGGAACATGTCGTTATCGAGAAACTGCTTGAGTGCATCGCCGGTCATGCCTTCTGCATTGGCTGCCCAATTGCGCCAGCGGTAACTTTCCGGCAAGGGGGATATGTAGTTGTCTTGTAACAGCTCCCATTCCTTTTCGCGATCGTCAAAGATTTTAAGGAACAGCATCCATACCAATTGGCTGAGTCGTTGTGCGTCGCCATCGACACCGACGTCTTTGCGCATGATGTCTTGGATGGATTTAATGGTGGAGGATATGCTCATAAGTATTTGATTGTATTTAATATTTTATATTAAGCATAGAGGTATTGCTCTAGCTCGTGCAGGGCTGCGATGTAAGCGGGTTTACCACCAAAGGCGGATACCAGCTCGCTTGCGGTGCCCATGTCTTTAAAGGGGTCGAGGGTGAGTATTTTAATGTCTTCAATATTTTCGATGCCGGTATCGGCGTATTTTTCCAGCAGGCTTTCCAATACTTTGCGCGCTTGCTCGCCATACTTGGCAAAGTAGTTGCGTTTCTTTACCTGATCGGCGCGTTCACGACGGGTTAAGGGTGGCTGGTCAAAGGCGATGTGGCAGATGAGGTCAAACGGATCGAAATCCTTGCCTACCTCTTCGGATAGTGCCGCAAGAAAAACCCCGTGATCTTCTAACTCGCGCAGAATGGCGGCTTTACGATCTGCCTTGCTCCAGCGAAGTAGGAATTTGTCTAATGAAGCGTAATCCTTACGCACAGCTTGGCGGGTGTAATCTTTTAGCGATTCAGTAATCAGTTTCCCGTCCGGCCCGTAATACTGCACACGCTCAGCAACCACATATACGGTGACATCACCGAGTACATATTTCACGCGTTTGGTGCCAGGCTCGCCACCCTCACCTAGCTCAGTTGTTGGGTAGTCAATCTCTTCTACATTTAACGGCACAGGGTTGCCATGTTCATCCAGGATAACGTCTTGCTCTTCATCTGGTGGTACGGGAGATTCATTTCCTTTAGGTTCATAGATCATTATCGGTGGGCCATCAAAGGCTTCGTCTGCAAATAGCTCCGTTGCCTTTTTGAAGTCCATGATGGTGAACCAGTACTTGCCGTAGTCTTCATTGATGCGGGTACCACGTCCGATGATCTGTTTGAATTCAGTCATCGATTTGATGTGCTGATCTAGCACAATCAATTTACAGGTTTGTGCATCCACACCTGTTGTCATTAACTTGGAGGTGGTGGCGATCACTGGGTAACGCTCTTCAGGGTTGATGAAGTTATCCAACTCGGCCTTGCCTTCTTGCTCGTCACCTGTAATGCGCATGATGTATTTGCGGCTTTCTTTTACGCGCTCTGGGTTCAGGTTCACTAAGGCCTGTCGCATACGCTCGGCATGGTCGATGTCATCGCAGAAGACAATGGTTTTAGCGTAAGGGTCGGTTGCCTCTAAAAACTCGGTGATCTTTTTAGCGACAAGTTCTGTGCGTTTCTCTAGCACTAATGTGCGATCCATATCTATTTGGTTGAAAATGCGGTCTTCTATGACCTGACCATTTTTATCGACCTGCCCTTTGCTTGGACGCCAACCTTGCACGTCTTTGTCGATGTCTATGCGCACGACTTTGTAGGGGGCTAGAAAGCCGTCTTCAATTCCTTGCTTCAATGTGTAGCTGTAAACCGGGGCCCCAAAGTAATGAATACTGGAAACATCTTTGGTTTCTTTTGGCGTAGCAGTTAATCCAATATGTGTGGCCGAGGAAAAATATTCTAATATCTCACGCCATGCCGAATCTTCCGCTGCACTACCACGATGACATTCATCGATCACAATCAGATCAAAGAAATCGGGGGTAAATTGTTTGTAGATGTTTTGCGCTTCTTCGGTGCCGGTTACCGCTTGATATAGCGACAAATAAATTTCATAGCTCTTGTCGATCTGGCGCTTGCTGATTTTGGTCATCGCTGCGCCAAACGGTTTGAAATCATTGTTCTTGGTTTGATCAACCAAAATGTTTCGGTCAGCTAAAAACAAAATGCGCTTCTTGGTGCCTGACTTCCACAACCTCCAGATTATTTGAAATGCGGTATAAGTTTTACCTGTGCCGGTAGCCATTACCAGCAAGATGCGTTGCTGTGCTTTGGCGACGGCTTCAATAGTGTTGTTGATTGCATTGGATTGGTAGTAGCGTGGGGCACGACCTGCACCATCATCGTGATAAGGCATTTCTACCGTTTGGCGGGCCTTTTCGGTTTCTAAGCCCTTCCACTGGCAATAACGTTGCCATAGTTGTGCAGGTGACGGAAAGGAGTCTAAAGCTAGTTCTTGCTCTGTTTTGTCAGCCAAGCCAGTGCGATCATGAAACAAGAAGGCATCACCATTGGAACTGAATACAAACGGCACACCTAGCGTTTCGGCATAGTTCAGTGCCTGCTGCATACCGGCGCCTACGCTGTAGCCATTTTCCTTGGCCTCGATTACTGCTAGTGGAATATTTGATTTGTAATACAGGATGTAATCAGCACGCTTCAACTCACCCCGCGTATGCAACTTGCCACGCACAATGATGCGCCCTTTGGTAAAGCTCACCTCTTCGCGAATCTGGCTGAGCAGGTCCCAACCTGCACCTGTGATGGCAGGCGTGATGTACTTGGTGCAGATATCGCGTTCGGAGAGGCTTTTCTTGTCGACCATTGGGCAAGGCTGTCTTTGAATTTATTCGTTCAATTAGCTTTTTATAACATTGCAGTTATATCAGATTTTATGCTATTGGGGGCAGTAATTCAGATATCCGTCCGCCATCTTTAAGGCATACGTGCCCATTTTCCTACCCCATCCTCCAAGATCATCCTGATCGTCCCAGCACCCCACCGCAACTCAACCCAAAGGAGCCCCCCTATGCCAAAACTCGGCAATCGTTCGATGCACAACCTCAGCTCAGCCGGAATGTCGAGCCGCCAAGTTCACCGTCGGGACAGCAGACAAGGCAGCATTTGTTTGTCATATCTGCTCTCCGTTCATCACAACCTGCCGCAAGCCATTATCCACAAGGTCTCATTGATACTCTCAGGTTGCACCGATGACCATGCACCTAAGTGTTCGCCCTCTGCATACACAATATCTCCAGCCCCCATATTTTTACTAAATGCTGTAATGGAGAGCTGTCTAAGTTGATTGTTTTTGCAGTCGTACTCTACCCAGAATTTCATAGACAGATATTCCTTTTCAGCGTGTATCCGCTCAAGAGGGAAATTGCCTAGACTCCACATCTTTACTTTGTTGCCAGACCGGATGATCGTAGCTGAATCGGCATATACAACTGCGCTATCTACACCGACGGCAACCTCAGTCCATTCAGCCGCTGCGACAGCGGTATTCTTCCTTTTGACTGCCTTCCGCCAGTCCCAAGGCGCCACTGGATCGGCGTCCTTCCATAGCCCACGCTTAGAGCCTCTCGCATCTTCTTCAGCCTGTGCATACAAGCCACGGTCTGCCACTGTCTGCTCGCGCTGGTATTGCTTGTAGTGCCACGCCATACCCGCTTTGATCTGTGCCAGATTGGCATCCAAACCACCGACAATGATCTTGCCTACTGTGCGGCCATACCTGTCTTTTTTGCTGTATTCGACAGTCACTTGTTTGTTGAACACCAGAGCAGAAAGGTACTCCTTGGACTTATTCCCATAGGGCATCTTCTTTTCTGGTGCATCAATGCCCAGCAGCCGAATCTTGAACTGAGTATTGGATGCATCAAGCACGGTCACAGTATCGCCATCGGCTACACCAACCACACGCCCGCTCAGTATTTCCGCGTGAACTTGAGTGGCAAGGAATGCTGACAGGATGGTAGCCGCTGCAAACAAGGCTAGGTTATAGTGTGTGCTCTTCATTGGGAGTGGTCATGACTGATTTATCATTGTTCGCACAATACAACAAACTCGCCGATATGTTAATCGCGCAGGCATCCAAAGACCAAATTGCCGAGTGCGCCAGGCTGCTTGCACTGAACCTTGCACACTATCAATCGAAGTATGGCGATTTGCCGTTAGAGGAAACGCTCGCCATGAGTGACGTCGATGAACCTAACGTAGAACAGGTTGAGATGCTTGCTCATGGTATGGAAAACTTGGTTGGCGTACTTGGCACAGTATGCAGCGGGCTGGGAGAGCCGAAGCATTAGGGGCGAGTCATTTATTCCCAACATGCCATTGCCAGAATCCCCCAGTTGCATAACAATTCACCCCGCATCACCAACCAAAAGGAGACTCACCACATGAACCGTAAAGAACTAGCAGCAGCACTGGCCAAGAATACAGACAGCAGCAACGCAGCAGCAGACCGTGCCATCGGAGCAGTCATCGAAATCATTTCAGGCGCATTGAAGAAAGGCGACAAAGTACAGTTGGTTGGTTTTGGTACATTCGAGGTGCGCAAACGTGCAGCGCGTTTAGGCCGCAATCCTGCCACCGGTGCTGAGTTGAAAATCAAGGCTTCCAAGGCTCCAGTATTCAAGGCTGGGGCCACGTTGAAGGCTACGGTGAACGGCACCAAGAAGTAATACTCCAGGCTTTCTGTAGCACCCCACTGGGCCCTCTTCATGGGGGCTTTGTCATTCCAGCACCACCCAGCAGTGAGCAACCCTCGCAACATCCGCCTCACCCCTCGCAACTCAACCACCCAAAGGAAAATCCCTATGGCAAATCGATACAAAGTCCGTGCAATACGTAACCTTGGTTCGGCTGGATACACCGCTGGAAAATACGCTGGCAAGGCTACAGAAAAAGTCTTTCGATATATGGCCACTGAAAATTATGGCATGGCTGACAGGATGAAATATATGCCGAAGAACTTGGGATTTATCGACACCATGAAATATGCCCTGTGGCAATTCCTGATCACTGTGGCCTGCTCAATCCTTGCAGGAATTCTAATGTTCATCCTCATCATCTCCATCCCGTATTTGCTTTTCGAAGGTTGGAAATAGACATGTAACCAGATAACAAGAAGAAGACCCTTCGGCGACACTTGGGGGTCAATAAATATGCAAGTGTCGCAACACTCACAGCTCCAGGTCAGCACGACTGGGGCTTTTCTATTTCTGAAATTCAAAGGAGTTATATCCATGATCGTCATTCACTCGTTCGAGGAAGCACATCAACTATGGCAACAAGGACAGCTGCCATTCAGGCTGTTGCAAGAGCAGGCAATGGTTCTGCTCGGCATCACCCAGCCAGAGCGCCATATCGAAAATGCATTCGACATTGCCGACAGCGATATCGAATGGCTATTGCAGCAAGAAGTCGCAACCGATAAGTACGAAGATTATCTCGGAGGTAATTTTAAAATTTGCCAGGATGCTGATCTGGATCTCCAAGAAATTCAGTTCGAGAATGGGTTCGATATTGACGAACCACTAGCTGAAGGGTCAGGTCAAGCATTGTGGTGGTATCTAGTGCTATGCACCAACAACAACGGTGGTACCTCCTATCTAATCCCCAAGCATCTTTGGCAAGCGGCACAGATGGCTGAACACGTCGCTTTATGGAACGCGGAAAAATAGCCATCTTATATGAAGGCCATTTTCATTCACAACACTCAAAGGAATCTCAACATGCAAACCAACACACAAAATAATCAAGTAACAAAGCAAGACGTACAGACTGAAGCCGGTATACGCATCCTCAAGAGCGGCACATGCCCTTCCCTGTCGGAGAGTTCAACATTGAGCTACTACGTCGGCTGCGACGCTGAATCCGCCATTCACTTCAGGGTGTACGCCAATTCTGGTTCCGGCTACTTCAGCAGCAAGGAGTGGGTATCGATGGAAAGTATCGGGAAGGCGCTCGCTGAAAGTAAATGCATTACTTCGTTTAGCTTGCATCCGGTCTACAGGGGCAGGTCTCTCAATAATGGAGGTTTTCTACTCGCCGCATTGAAGGCAGAGGGCTTGGTGTTGGCATCGGTATCGGAAGACAAAAAATCCCGTAGCTACCAGCTTGGCAACCCAGAAATTTTTTTAGCAGAGGTCAAGATGTTGATTGAAAGTTCGGTAAATATCGATGCCGATAGCAAGCCCACAAAGAAGGCCAAAAAGTCGGCATAGCTGTGCGTCGGAGTTTAAGTCCGCAGTCCCCTCGCTCGAACGCCTTGCTGTGTAAGGCCGTCTAACAAGCAACACTTCAATACCGGTCGAATAACGAGCTTCCCTCGCCATCACCTTCGCAGTTCCCGCCTGTTTCAAACTTAGGCATAAAGAGCATTCATGTTTATTTTTATTCGGCAGTACCGTTTCTTATTTCACCTTTACCGCGAGTCCGCATAACTGTCCCTGTGTAGTACCTGTGTAGCACATCGAATTCAAACTTTAATTAAGGAGATTTACATGAACTATCAAGACAACTTATTCAACGCCACTGACTCAATCGACTGGAATTTTGATGATGCACTGGCAAGCGCTGTGACCGCAATTGGAGATTCGGATAGCCTGAATGTAGATGAATTTAATTTTGACTGATTCTGCCATTGCGCATCTGCATCACTTCCTGCAATACCACACCAGCCCAATTTCTATGCCTACCTATCTATCTGCTCAGACAGATGGATACATTCGCGTGGGAGTTGGGCAGTCATTCAACCATTTTTTCGACTGGAGAATTTAAATGAACACACAATCTTTCATTCCCTGTATCCCTGTCCCAGATGAGTTGCGTCTCGATGTCACTGCTGAATTGTTTGGGGTGAATTTCCCACTGAAGTTTGAGCCGTTCGTCTATGGCATGGCTAGTCAGTTGTCAGCAGATTATGACGGCGGCTACTGGCATTTCTATTCGCTCACTACCAGTGGCTTCTACATGGCACCAAGTTCGGATACACCCTATCGTGTGTCCTGCGAGAACGGCTTCGAGGGCAGCATCAGCGCTGAAGCTTTTGGGATCGTCTGTTGCATGTACGCTTACAGCCATTTGTCGTTCGGTGATGGCGAATTTGCAGAGACGTGCGCAGAGCAGTATCACCTGCTGAGGGAATTTATGTTTGAACATGCTGAGGTGGCAAGCATTCTACGGGCTATTGATTGAGGCATGGGCTGGACTGAATTCCTGATGGCCGTACCTGTGCTGCAATACCGCAGGCAGAAAATGTTATTTTACTTTGAGTTAGAGGAAGTTAATAAGCCTCGCGCTCTTCCCCATTAATTGATTCCTGCATAGCTCTTTGACGGTGCGGGAATGCAACAAATAGGCTGCACGCGTTAGACTCTCAGCTCGCACTCAGGCCTGTGCATGAAGTATATATTTGGGCATGCCGAGGCTGCGGCAATTCTGGCGGGATCGGCTGACGGCGAACCAAAGGCGGTAAAGGCGGCGAAGGTGGTGTTTTCAAAAAAATTCCATACGGGCCAACAAAGTACGCCGCCACCACCTTCACCGGCTTTACCACCTTTTTTCCTGCGGTTTTTGGCTGGTTTTGGCGCGGGGAGGCGGCACGGATCGATTACATAAACTCAGCATACAACCTAAGAATTCCAATCTTGTGGAGGAAACAATTCTATTTTGCCCTCATGCTTGCCTAGCCATTCCATCACCTCATCTTTAGCGTAATACTTCAAGTCCTCACGAATCAGGAATACCTTTGACCTATTTTCCCTGATCAGCGCCGACATAAATTTTATTTGCTGCTTTGGATTGAACTGTCCAGTAAAGATTCGCCAGTGAACTTTCCCCTGAGTTGTGATGGCAGATATCAGGGTTAGCTTATTTTCCAAAACAGTTCTGCTCACCCAAAAAATCTTGGCCTTTTTAGTTGTCGGTGTAGCCATTTCAGGTGTAGCTCGCTGAACAATATTTTCGTAATGCTCTTGCAGCCAATTTTTTAATTCCTGATTTAGTCCTGTGCAGGCAATATTTGGTCGTTTAGCCGATGGGAAACCCCAACGCTTAAGATACTTAACTACACCCGCATTCGTGAGCACTATATTGAATTTCTGTTTTATTAATTCCATAACTGCACTGCGAGTCCACAGGTAGTGTTTGGCACCTTTATCGAATAACTTAGAATCTAATTCCCAATGTTTCATTGAGCAAACTAGATTGAATATCTCCTCTTCTTGCTCTGGACTCAGCGTGCGACCTATCCCCATTTTCTCCCCCGATGCTTCACAGTATTTTCCATTGTATCGTCACCAAATTGGTTGTTCATTGCGTAAATCTCACCGTCCTGAACGTTGGATGAAAATAATTATTTCTATTTTAATACAGTTTATTATCAGCCCGTTCACTTAATAACAATACTTAATTTACGCTGAGGCGGCAGGTGTTTACGGTGGTGAAATTCCGAATTAGTATTAGCACAACAGAGCCAGTAGGTTGGCGCTGGAAGTAGTAAGAAACACACTTTGTAACATAATTAAAGAGGTAAATACAATGTCAAAAAGTAAAGAAATAGTAGCGTCATTCAATATCAGCATTTCAGTTGAGCCATCCGCCCCCATCTGGGAAACACCCTGTTCAGATGTTGAAGATGAATGGGATTTATTTCCATTACCCTCAACGGAGCCGCCTTTGTGGGTACGTGCGCGACTAACTAAGAAATTATTTTATACGATACGAGCTGGTTCGCTCATCCAGAGTAATGCTGGCCATTCTATTTATGAACCAATATTTCTGGAATTATCACGGGAGCTTGATGAAGATAGAGAGTCGCAGTGGGCCAGGATCGTCGCTTGCGGTGCCAATTCCCGCCTCTGTAATGTCTACGATTTAGACGAGTGCTGGTTGAGAACATAGGCGATAACAAGGGCGCTAGCGAAATAACTTATATCTAAGAATGAGACTATGAATAACAATAATAATAATAATTTGAAACGAGGGGGGGAGGTTGACGTGCCAGCAATGGCATCAGCTGAACCCAGTGACTTTTCTCGCGTTACCAACGCCGATGTTTGCGCTGCGGCATTCCATAAGGTGCCTGATGGTGCGTATGCGGCTATATGCACCAAGGCTGGCGACCCAAACGAAGATGGATGGCCGGCAAGCCGAGCTGACGCCGTCATTGGTAAGTTATCTGCCACGAAAAATAACTACGCCAACTGCTCGTCGTTCTATCCGGATAAGGATGGTGCCTTCACGGTACGCAAGTCACAATTTGCTGCCTGTCACTTTCTCATGCTCGACGATCTGGGCACAAAAAACGCACTGGAGCGTCTGGGCGGGTTTGAACTGTCGTGGCTGATCGAGACTAGCCCCGGCAACTTCCAAGGCGGGATCATCCTTGCAGAACCGATTACCGATGGCGATGTCGCGGTCAGGCTGCTCAATGCAATTATTGCTGCTGGCCTTTGCGATGCTGGCGCAAGTGGGCCCTTGAGCCGTTGGGCTAGGTCTCCAGTTGGAATCAACGGCAAACAAAAATACGCCGATGCGACAGGTGTACCGTTTCAATGCCGTCTTGTTAAATGGCGACCTGACAGGCGCTATACCCCGCAAGAGATTGTGGATGGGCTGAAATTGGAGTTGGCATCCACTGCGCCGGTGGTGAAGACCAGTATTCCAGCCAACAGCAACCAGCAAGTGTCCAGCGCTGAATATCCTGATGCCGATGCAAATAAGATCGCTGATGCTTGCCAGCAAATTGGCCTGTTCCGCGATACGAAAGGTGCAGGTCAAAGTGAACCACTATGGCGCGATTGTCTCGGCATAGTTGGACACTGCGCGGATGGTGAGATAACCGGCCACGAGTGGAGTAGTGGGCACAAGAAATATAGGGAGGCTGAGACCGATAAAAAATTGGCATATCGACTGAAGATACCACCAACCACCTGCGCCCAATTCCGCACGACTAACGCTGAAGGTTGCATCGGGTGCAAACAACGGTGTCGCAGTCCGATCACTTTGGGCTGGCCTGCTTGGACAACAGATGCGTTTTCAGCTGAGGTGTCACTATGACGTCGCCTGCGGTACCCGTACCGGTTGTGTTGGTGGCGCAGACTAACCTTCCAGCAAGCTGCAACCAGAGCGGTGTGATGATAGCCGACGAGGTGCTGACGCTAAAGGCCGTAGAAAACCCAATGATCACTGCCTTGAAAGCTCGCGGGCTGTACAAGACTCCACTGGGCGAAGGCAAGCATGACGTCACATGTCCATGGCTGGGTGAGCATACTGATGCGATCGACACTGGTGCTGCCTATTCCGAACCGGACGACCAGTACTCGGTTGGTGGTTTCAATTGCTTCCACTCGCATAGTGAAAAATACAGAATCGCGCAACTTGCTGAAAACTTGAACGTGCCGCTAGCGGTTGCCAAAAATAAGTCGTGCATCCGCGTCATCAATGGCGAATTGCATCGAGTTGTTGCGGCGGCGGAAAAGGTGTTGGTACTCCGTGGTCGTCACTACCAGTACGGCGGCCTGATCGTATCGATTGCCACCGACCCGGCTACCGGCAATCCTACAATCAAAGAGACCAAAATAGCTGCGTTGACCAAGGAATTGTCGCAGGCCACTGGTTGGGAAAAATATAACGAAAAGCTCCGTGCTTACGTGCCATGTGATCCACCGGCACGGCATGTAGGCATCTTGGCGGACGCTCAGCATTACGAGCATCTGCCTGCGTTGGAAGGTCTTGCCAGACAGCCGTACTTCCGCGAATCGGACGGCGTGTTGGTCACCCAAGCTGGCTATGATTCTGTGTCCAAAATATTTGCGGTGTTCGACGCGAAGCAATTTCCCTTGCCTAATCCCACGATCGAGGCGGCAAAGGCAGCGTTGGAATTGCTGATGGATTTGTTGTCTGAGTTTCACTTTGTGAATGACACCGATAGGGCAGCGGCGGCATCGGCAATCTTTACTGCGGCGACGCGGCAGTCATACGATTTTGCACCTGGATTCCACCTTAAGGCGGCGGTGTTCGGTAGCGGAAAATCTTACATGTGCGAAACCATTGGGTACTTCACTGGCCCAAGCGGCACGGAGAAAGTGAGCTATCCAAAGACGTCGGAAGAGGCAACCAAAGTCATTCTGTCATTGCTGCTGAAAAATCCTGCTGGCATAGAATTTGACGATATGGACACAGACTGGATACCCCACGGGGTCATTAACCGCATGATGACTTCGGCCAAAATAACTGATCGAATTCTCGGTGTGAGCAAGACCGCAACAGTGAGCACACGGACACTGGTTCTAGGCTCAGGCAACAATGTTGGCCCGATACGCGACCTTCTGCGCCGTGTGTTGACCATCCACATTGACGCACGCTGTGCCAACCCCGCGATGCTGACATATAAAAAACAGCCTGCAGAAATGGTGCGAAAGAATCGTGGTCAATATGTGGCGGCGGTACTGACGATCATTCTCGCGTGGCGTGTTGCTGGCTCACCGCGTGTAGGCGCTGGGCATATCGTTACGTATGGCGGTGCATGGTCAGACTACTGCCGCTATCCGCTGACGTGGCTAGGGTTGCCTGATCCGGTGACCTCATTGCTTGAGCAAATAAAAACCGACCCTGATGCTGAGGCCCTTGGCAATTTGATGAATGCTTGGCTGGCGGAATTCGGCAGTGCGATTACGCCTATACGCAAGGTCGTAGAACGCGCTACAGCGACCACATCCAACGATCTTCTTGATGCTATACGCGAATTCCCAATTGAAGAGCGTGGCGTGATGAACAACTCCAAGTTTGGCTGGCTGCTGAAAAAGAATGCGAACCGCATTGTGGCTGGGTATGCATTCCACAGGACGACTGGTGACGGTCGTGTGGCGTGGCAAGTGGTGGCCGTAGATGCGACTGCTGTACCGCTATCCAAGGCTGTGACGGATCGTATCGCTCAGCGTGATGCCACCGATGCGCACCAGAATGCATTGTTGGGTTTGAATGCTACGGGTGGCCTTATCGCGGATGCTGCTGCGGGGAATATCGATACTGATGCAGACGATACCACCAAGGAAATTTTCTGAACGGGCGAAGGAAAGGCGGTGAAGGCGGCGAAGGCGGTGCCCTTCAGAAATACACCGGCATCACCCCCTTCACCGCCTTTGTTTCGCCGCTGGAGATTTTTGGAGCAGATCGAGTGAGTTGCGGCAATGCAGCAAATATATATTTTAATAATTTAAGGAAATACCATGACTAATTTAATAGATGCAGTAGTACCTTCTGAAAAGAAAACCAGCGGCACCATTGTTCTGCATAACGGGTGTAGGGTTCAATCTAAGTTACTTGAGAGCATACGCCGTCAAGTGATGCGGCGTGTACCCACCCTGCCAGCCAATAGTAAGTTCACACTGGCAATGATCTGCGGCCCGCACTATTGGGATGATCTGAGCAAGGGGGAAAATATAGGTGCAGGCTGGTGCATGGCGCATCTTGTGGCTCTGTGCGAAGTGCCGTTGATCCAGGCCGAACACCATCATGAATATCCAAAGTTCTACCGCCTGCCATAACCAAAAAGTAAACGGCATCGTGAGTTGCATCCGCCGATTTTTTCAAAACCTCCAGAAAAAAGGTGGTGAAGGCGGTGAAGGTGGTGTCCCTCCAGCAGCGCACCGGCATCACCGCCTTTACCGCCTTTGGTTCGCCCGGCTGGAAATTTTTTGTGGTGGAAATTGACACAACACATTTACCCGCAGCAATACCGGCGAGGCAGCTGGATAGCACCGGTCGCCTGCCATAGCAAGACACCATTAACTTTTATACGAGAAAGGCTTTTTCACATGATTATTACATTGACTCAAGCAATCATCCCTACCCTGCAATGCCCAGTAGACAAACGCCGTATCGAGTACTGCGATAAAGATCTGGCTGGGCTGCTACTGGAAGTTCGCCCCAGCGGTGCGTCCAGCTATTACCTGCGATACAAGGCCGATCAACAAACCAAGTATGTGAAGCTGGGCACATCTGACCTGATCACGCTAGCCCAAGCGCGTACCAAGGCAAAAACACTGAAGGCCGAAATTGCTCTTGGTGCAGATCCTCGTGGTGAGGCGAATGCTAAACGTGCAGTACCAACCCTGACTGACTTCTTCAACGACACTTACCTGCCCTATGCAAAGGTCCACAAACGCAGCTGGAAGCGGGATGTCCAACTGTTTGCGCGTCTCGACAAGGCCTTTGGCAATCTCAGGCTCAATCAAATCCTGAAGCAGAAGGTGGCAGTGTTCCATGCGGGCCTGATGGAGGAAGAAGGGCTGTCGGCTGCATCGGCGGATCACCATCCCAAACTACTACGTCGGATGTTTTCTATGGCTATTGAATATGAGCTGCTCGAAAAGAACCCGCTGGCAAATTTCAAGTTGTTCAATCACGATAACAAGATCGAGCACTACCTGTCTGACGATCAGCTGATTCAACTGATGGATGTCTTGCGTACTGATGCCAACCGGACGGTCTGCAATATCGCCATTTTGTTGCTAGGTACTGGTTGCCGTTTGAATGAGTTGCTGAGCTGCAAGAAGTCAGACATCAGTATTGAAAATCGGGTCTTGAAAATAGCGGCGCGCAATAGTAAGAGTAAATCCATCAGGAGCATTCCGCTTAACAGCATCTCGATTGATATTGTGTTGCAGCAGATGGAAGACACGAAGGGCTATGAGCACCTGTTTATTAACCATCAGACAGGCAAGCCCTACACCACGATCATGAAGGTATGGACGAGGTTACGCAACAAGGCTGAACTTCCTCATCTACGCATCCATGATTTGCGACATTCTTTTGCCAGCTTTTTGGTGAACGCCGGTCGCACGCTCTATGAAGTCCAGCAGATATTGGGCCATTCACAAAGTATCGTGACGGAGCGCTATGCCCACCTGAGCACGAAGACGTTGCAAGATGCTTCCAACAGTGCCAGCGTGATTATCATGGGTGCGATGCAGGCTCGGGTTCATGCAGAAGATGTACCGGCCTTAGTTGAGTCTGAGTTGCAGTTGAAATTGGCAGCATAGGCAACACAACCCAAAGGCCGGCACAGAATATCGTCCGGCCTTCCCATTTTATTTTACAGGTGGTTATATACTGCCTACACTACTAACGCAGTTAAACCAAAAGAGGTGACATGATGAAAACAGCAGCTGAGATTCAAGAAATATTATTTGCAAGTTTAGATTCATTACGTGAAGGGCAACTTGATAAGAGTTCCTGTGACACAATAAATCAGCTTGGAAATAAAATTACAGATATTCACCGCATAATGTTGAGGATTAAAAAGTCGCCGGGGAAGTACTTGTCAGAAAGGGTTACTCGAATTACAGCTGCGGGTGATCGTATAAGCTCAGCCATAGACATTCAATTGCGGGGGAACATCACAGCGGATGAGCACAAAGAAATCAAGGCTGCCATAGATGAATGTGTTGCGGCTATTCACGAAATTAAGATGTAGTCCGGCTGACGCCCCACGAAAATTCCGCCGCCCCCACCCGCAACGACCCCGCCCTGCCCCATAACCTACCCGACTGCGAGCCGCTGGGGGGCCGGGATGACTGCCCCCTCACCGTCCCCGGTGGTTTGCCCTTGGGGCACTTTTGGGCAGCCTGCGCGGGTTTGTTGCCCTGCATGGCACGGCGGGATTTTCTGAGGGGATTTTTGGGGGGTGGAGGGCAGCAGGGGCTGCAAAACCTGGAAACCTGAATTTCTGGGCAGATGGTAAACGATCTACTCCGCGCTTGCATCGAATAACTTCTTCACCTCTACTCGCAACGCATCGGCAAGCACCTCAACCGCATCCAGTGACGGATTGGCCAGTCCGCGCTCAATTCTGCTCATGTAGCTTCTTGCATAACCGCACTCATCGGCGAACGTCTCCTGCGACATCCCTGATGCAAGTCGCAACTCCTTTATCCGTTTTCCAAATTGTTGTCTGAGAGGTTTTTTCACGCCTCAGACTTTGTCTTAACGTATACTAATTAGCCACGCACTAATTGATACATATAGCAATTCTAATTTTACTGATACAGCCCACCAAAAATAAACGATAGGAGCGTCTATGTATTGTGCAACTTGCGGGAACGAGTTTTTGGAACTGGCTCTGTACTGGAATATCTAATCAGGAATTCAACACAATACCTTAGTGCTTAATCCAACATGGGATATCAATATGAAAAAAAATACCAGTATTGCAATTGGCATAATAGCCTCAGCCTTGACTGCATGCGGCAGTCCTGAAGGACTAACTGATGAGCAGTATGCCGTTTATAAACAACTTGGCGCTCCAAAAATTTTATTTTCATGCGTAAGACTTGGTGAAACAACCCCTTCCGTTGGCTATAGGTATGGTAATAATCCGTTCGCAAGTTTTAATTCTATCCTAGATGCGGCAAAAGCAGATTGCGAGGGTGGCAACATCAAAATAATTGATAAGCTGCAATAAGATACTCATTATCATTTTGGTATATTAAGGAGCCATTGAACATGAAAAATATGCTCGCGTTACTGCTGCTCATGCTCTGCCCAGTTGCTTATGCCGAAACAGTAATCCGCCAATTGATGCCTGACGGTCAGACTATCGACTATCGAGCACCTGCCATCGTTGTTGATAAAGATAAGGCTTATCCAACTCGGCCTGGATCAAATGACAGGGATTATACAAAGCCCGGTTACATCATCGAAGGCGACAAGGTGTATCCGATGTATCCGGGAACGACTGACAGGGATTATCGGAAACCAGCCTTGAAAATTGGAAAGTGAGTCTCCTGATTGTATCTGCCAGTAAAAATCTGGCTTTATGGCATGAGCATCAAAGGGGTTTTATTAGAAACAATGAAAGGAATTTATATGTCACTTGATAATTTCGAAAAAAATGCAACTCCAAATGAATCTAGTCTTATAGAACAATTACATGAAAAAGAAAATCTTCCGTATATTAGGGTTAAGGTAATTGATGTTGAAATGGAATTTGGCTCGATGGTTGTACTATTGGTCAAATGGGCACTGGCTGCAATTCCTGCACTTTTTATTATGATAATACTAGGCGCAATATTTGGTGGCGTAGTAGGTGTAATGTTTCATAGATAAATACCTATTAATATTCTTAATTATCCACAAGGAAAGACTACATGAATACTTTCAATATCAGTGACGCCACATCACTTTCCATCGAAGATCAAGTCGAAATCATTACAGGGTACAACGGTCACTATACTGCAGTTGGTAAGCACTCTACAAGAAACAACTTTATGTTAACTTTTATAAGAATGATTATTCAATGTATAGTTTTGATACCAATGTTATTGTTATCTTCGTTTTCTGCTAACGCTTGGGAGTACTCAGAAGAGATGGATAAGATGCGAGGAGAAGTTGCCAAATATGCGACCACTGAAAGCAAAGACAAGGTCTTATTTGGTGGATTCACATTGCTGCGTATATTTTTAGGGATAGGACAGAGTGGAAGCAACGATTCCTTTGCTTATATAAAATTAGGCGGTGCAATGGGAGCATTCAATTGCATTTCAACTTGTGTATTAGATATAAAATTTGATAATGATCCAATAACTCAAATCTACGTTAGATCCTCTGACAACTTGAATATTCTGCATATAACGTCTCCGGAGATATTTATCGACAAAATTAAACATTCAAAAAAACTAATTATCGAAGCCAAATTTATTAGTAGTGGAACTCACCAACTTGAGTTTAATGTACAGAAGCTTAAATGGTAGCAATGATGCTTGGTTTTTCCCAGATTCAAAATGCCCATTTTTAGGCAATCCTGATTTGCAGAAATTCAAGTTTCCAGTTTTGCTGCCACTCCCTCGCCCTACTGGCATTTTCAGAGGCACACCGGCAAGGCGAACCGGCGGAGTTCGGGGCCAGTTCGGCAGAGATAAACCGCCCTATATATTAACTGGTGAAATACTGATAAATTGCAGGTTTATGTATTTATAGCCCCCCGTGTTACTTGGACCGTGGAACCAACTCAGAGCGCTGGTGCATGTATCGGATGAATTCGGGTGTGATATAAATATCGCTCACAATGAAGACAATGAATTATCAAGCGACCGCCAGATTCTACACCTCGAAGGTGCCTTTGCAGGTGCGTTTTAGTGTGACTACTTTACGTTAGGCTAGGCAATCCCGTCAAAGCCTGTATCACCAAAGGGGAAAGTTATGAAGAAAGTTTTGAAGTGGCTCGGCATTGCGTTTGTTAGCCTCACTGTCCTCGGAGCCGCGTCTGCATGGGCGGAAAGTCTGACTGGGTCTCAGAAAAATGCCGTTAGGTCTGCGAAGCAATACCTCAGCATTAGTGGCTTCTCACGGGACGGACTTATTCAGCAACTCTCATCGGCTGCTGGGAATGGTTATGAAGTTGCCGATGCTACCGTAGCAGTGGATAGCCTGAACATTGATTGGAACCAAGAGGCGATGAAATCTGCGAAGCAGTACCTCAGCATTATGGGCTTCTCGTGCAAAGGTCTCATTAAGCAACTTTCATCGAGTGCTGGAAGTAAGTACACAGAGAGTCAAGCAACCTACGGGGCACGGCAGGCGGGTGCTTGCTAATCGGCTACTCGATCTCAGCCCCACCCCAGAAATTCAGATTCGCAGATTTTCAGGTTTCCAGTTTTTTGCTGCCCCTCCCTCCCCTGCCGGAATTTTCCGTGCCGACATTTTGGTGGCAGTTCGGGTTCAGTTCGGCAGAGTTTTTCAGCACTGTGTTGATTTGTATCGGCTTCAGCAGAAAGGTATGTGCTATATCGAAAAATCGGTTCGGTATAGGTTCGGACGCTGAGATTCGATGCGGAAGCCGACGGAAAACTTGTTAGAATTCTTAGACTTTCTTCCATAGAATCATGTAGTTAGCTGTACTGTTAATCCGCAGGTCCCAGGTTCGAATCCTGGTCGGGAGCCAAAGAATTCTTGCACTTAGGTCACTCTTCGGGGTGGCCTTTTGCTTTTTCAGGGATCGCTATTCTGAAAGTCCGCAGGTCGTTGTTGGAATTTCGCATTTGGCTTGCATTGCAATGCCACCCCTACCTATACAGCCAAACCAGCAGCAGCGAAACAAGCTGCTCGGTATCCACCGGCTTACTGACGTAGTCGGAGGCGCCGGCTGCTATGCATTGCTCGCGGTCGCCCTGCATGGCCTTGGCAGTGAGCGCGATCATTGGCAGGGACTCAAACTGCTTCATCTGGCGAATCTGGCGCATGGCCTCATAGCCATCCATCCCCGGCATCATAATGTCCATCAGCACGATGTCCACATCCGGGTTCTGGACTAGCGCATCAATGGCTTCGCGGCCATTTTCGGCAGAGGTCGCCACCATCTTGTGGCGTTCCAGTACCGCGGTGAGGGCGAAGATGTTGCGCATGTCGTCGTCCACCACCAGCACTTTCTTGCCGACCAGACTGGCGGCGCTCAGGTTTAGCTTCTCCAGCATCTGGCGCCGCTCCTCTTGGCGCCGCTCTTCCTGCTTGATTGCCGCCCGGTCGTCCGCAACAGCGATAGGCCGGTGGTTTGCATCCGCAGCACCCTCCTGCGCAGGTGCGCTCTGGGTCGCATCCGGGGTAAAGGAATCCAGCGGTTTTTTAGATTCAGGGTTTTCTTTGTGCCTCTGTGTCTCTGTGGCACATAAGGATGTGCTGTCCTGCCCGGATTCAAGCGTGCGTAGCGGGAGGTACAGGGCGAAGGTGCTGCCCTTGCCCGGCGCGCTTTCAACCAGATGCAACTCGCCGCCGAACAGCCGTGCGAGCTCGCGCGAGATCGACAGCCCCAGGCCGGTGCCGCCGTACTTCCTGGCGGTGCCGGTGTCGGCCTGCTGGAACGCTTCAAATATGATCTTCTGTTTGTCGGCCGCCAAGCCGATGCCGCTATCGGTAACAAAGAAGCCGAGCACCGCCCCTGCGCGGTTAAGCCCGTCATGGTCGACGCTCCAGCCCGATTCCACCGCTGCGATGCGCACCGATACCTGACCATTTTTGGTGAACTTGAAGGCGTTGGAGAGCAGGTTTTTCATTACCTGCTGTAAGCGCTGTGAGTCGGTGTAGAGGGATTCCGGTAGGTCTGGTGCCAGTTCTACGCTGAAGCCCAAGCTGCGGCTCTCCGCTACGTGGCGGAAGGTCCGTTCGATCTGTGCGCTGACGCTGGCGAACGATACGTCCTCGAGTTGCAGTGTGACGGTGCCGGACTCGATCTTGGACAGGTCGAGGATGTCGTTGATGAGCTCCAGTAGGTCTTTGCCCGCCCCCTGGATGATCTTGGCGTATTCGATCTGTTTCTCGCTCAGGTTGTGCTCGTGGTTCTCGGCCAGCATCTGCGCCAGAATGAGCAGGCTGTTGAGCGGTGTGCGCAACTCGTGCGACATGCTGGAGAGGAATTCCGACTTGTATTTGGAGGTGAGGGCCAATTGTTCGGCGCGCTCTTCGAGGCCGGTATTGAGGTGCAGGATT
>JBCKTZ010000006.1:0-39412 GCA_038925245.1 Gallionellaceae bacterium | reverse complement strand
GCCTCAAGTGCTGCCTGATCCAGCACGCCATAGCCGCTACTTTTCTTGATTTCGACGCGGTCGGCACTGCCGTCGACCTGAATCCGCGCCCGGATCAGCACCATTCCTTCATAACCGGCACGGCGTGCGGCTGCCGGGTAAGCCGGGGTGGCGTTATGAAGATACGCCGCGTTGAAGCGTGGCGCGGTTATCGGCACGCTTTCGCTAGCACTGGCCGCTTTCTGGCTTGCGGACTGGTCCGGAGTCGGCAAATGAGCAGATGCCAACGGTGCGGTTTCCTTCGGCGCTGCCACTGCGGGTGGCGTTGAAACCAATTGCGGAATTCGCACCGGCCCAGCCTGGGCAACCCGTGTCTCGACGAGCTTGGCCGGCTGCCGCGCCGCAACCGGCAATGACTGCTGTGGCGCGATTAACACCACTTCGATCCGGCTGACGACTTTGGGATTTTGGAATAACGGTGCAGAGCGCAGGCCATACCAAACCAGGGCGTGCAACGCCAACACGACAACGCCGGCGGCGAGCCATTGCCATAAAGTGGGGAAGCGGTTGGGGAGATATTGTCTCAAGGGCAAAATCCTTTTACGAATGTTAGCAGACTGTCTGGCCCAGACCCTTTATTAACATAAATCATTGATTATATTTTTAGATGGCATGGTTATATTTTAATATAAATCAATTTGTTACAACTTAATATCGACACCCCGCAGGGGTTCTTGTCCTATGCGAAGCAGAGCGTAGCGTAGGAGACTGCTAGTACCATGTAACATTTATAACTGCGAATAAATTTTTGTAGGGTGGGATAAGATGCGCAGCGTCGCATCCACCATGCGTCCGGTGGATGCGCGCCTTGCGGCGCTTATCCACCCTACCAATGCTCAAACAACTCTATCCGGCATTGATGTGTTACATGGTACTAGTTACGCTTAAAACTCCCCTCTGAGTCCGAGCACGATGGCGCGCCCCGGCAACGGTGCGACATTCTTCAGATAAGAACTATGCACGCGAATATCCTGGTTAAGCAAGTTCTTGCCTTGCACAAAGACCGTATAGCCGATCGATGGGCTTGCCTTGATGCGGTAACTCACTTCGGTGTTGGCCAGGGTGTAAGCGGCCGTCTCTGTTTCGAGTTCTGCCAGAGTGGTTTGGCGCGCTACGCGGATCAAACTGAGATTGCTCGCCCAAGGCCCCGCCTGATGCTTGAGTTCCAGTCCGTAGCGTTGCGGTGTGGTGCGTGGCACATTGCCGCCGCTATCCAACTTGCCGCGCACGGTGTCGGTAAACACCCGCAAATCGAGGGTGTCGGGCCGCAGCGTGAAGATCGCCTCCGCTTCCGCGCCATAAAATCTCGCGCCAGTCTGCGTAATCTTCTTCACTAGATACTCGCCCTCGTAGTAATCCGCCTTGCCATCGCCGGCGATGTTGAAGGTGTCGTTGAGGGTGTCGGCACTACGCTCATAAATGTAGTTGCTAATCCGGTTCTGAAATACATTGAGTTTCCATTTTACGACGCCGGCGGTCTGGCGCAGGGACAGATCGATGTTGTCGGAGGTTTCCTTGCTTAAGGCGTTATTGCCGGTCTGGTAGGTGCGCGTGGCGGCGTGTTTGCCTGCTCTCGTATACAACTCTTCCGTCGTCGGTGCGCGTTGACCTTGCGTGGCCGTCAGGCCCAGTCCGTAGCCCTCGATGAATTTCCATAAGGTGCCCGCGGAGGCGCTGTAGAGGTTGAATGCCCGCGATGGATCAGTGTTGTTCAGCGGGGTTTGCGTGGCGCGCTCGGCCCGTCCGCCGAGCTCTACACTCCAGCGATCCCAATTGCGCTTCTCGACCAGGAACAGGCCGTTGGAATTCGACTTCGTGGCTGGCACCAGGGCTTCTTCACCGATGGCGGAAAAGTTCCGGTTCTGCACTTGCATGCCGAGCGCGCCCTGCCAGTTCGCTATCGGCGCATGCAGCAGCTCAGCACGGCCCTCGAATCCCTGGTTCTTGAAGCGGGTTCCAACCTCGCCGCTGCCCTCGATTTCGGCATGTTTGTAATCGTTGTAGCCCATGCGTACCTTGAGCCGCTCGAAGCCACGTAAGGGATCATCCAGTTCGCCCGCCATATCGTAGCGAGTTTGCTTGAGATCGATTTTCGTGCCATCGGTACCGGGTATGCCATAGACGCTTTCCAACTGCGAAACCGATGCACCGGCAAAGCCACGCTCGCCAATAAAAGACCCGCCCATCGATACCCCGTCCGAATCGAGCGCGCTGTTCTTGACGACGCCCGTCGGTGTGTCGTAATCGCCGGCTTTACGTTTGAAGCCATCAGCATACCAAGATGTTTGGCCTGCACTGGCTTTCACGTTGAAAGCCCCGCTACGCTCTTCCGTCGCCGAATTTCCGCGCACTTCGAAATTGCCCTTGGGCGACTTGAATATCCGGTTCGGGATACGCTCCGATACGACGTTGACTACGCCGCCCGACGCGCCGCTTCCGTACAACAGCGTCGCCGGTCCGCGCAGGATTTCGATTTGCGAGGCATTGAGAGGCTCCACCGTCACCATGTGGTCTGGACTGAGGGTCGAAAGATCGAGCGTGCCAATACCACTATCCAATACCCGAATGCGCGGTCCGTCCATGCCACGAATAATCGGGCGGCCGGCGGCCGGGCCAAACGAGCTAGAGGTCACGCCGAGTTCGTTCGAAAGAGTATCGCCGAGGCTCGCTTCGCGCTTGCGGCGCAGATCGTCGCCCTGCAATACCGTGACTGGCTGAGCCATATCGAGTTCGCTGCGGTTTATGAAGGGTGTGGCGGTCACTACGACCGCCGGTAATTCGGCTGCGTTGCTGGTGTCTTCGGCTAACGCCACAGACATGCCAAGAGACATGCCGAGCACGGCGAGCATCAAGACGACGGCGCGGTTACAAAATACTGAGTCTTTGCTCATGGTGGTTCTCCAAAAAATGAACATACGCCCCGCATGTTGCGGGGTGGCGTTATGCGATTGTTTGGAGGGCAGGCGGGCCGCGCGCATAGGCGGCAAGAACAGGAATGGAGTTGAACGCAATAGTGAATTGCGCTACTGAAACAGTTGCAGCTGTTAGGTTTGCGAAGCAGTGCGGAGTACTATTGATTGCCCCACTTAATTGCGCGTAGCTGGCGCAATGGTCACTAAGCTGTGTGTGCGAAGCTTGCTTTTCTTTTTTATTATTTTCTGGATGATTATTTTCTGCTTGATTTTGTCCCGCCAGTGTGTGGCTCAGCGCATGCGTGAGTCCACCTTGCTGAGCAAACAGCAAAGCAAATACAAACAACAGCGGCAGAAATAAGCGGGGCAAAGCCATCTGCGTATTATACCTCATTCGCTTTTTAGCTTATCGTTGGCAGTAAAACGCTATGCGGGCAAACGCGCTTTGTTCGACATAACAGCCTTCGGCGCGCGTTGCACATGCAATGGATAGTCCCTGATGTGCTGCTCTGCTTGCCACATGTCATATGCGCTTTGTTCGGCAATCCACGCATCAGCATGTCCGCCGCGTTCCTTTCCTAACCACGCCTCAAGACGCAAGGCCATTTCCGGGGATATAGCAGAACGGCCATTGATTACGCGAGAAAGGGTTACACGGGCAACGTTCAGTTGTTGAGCTGCTTCGGTTACGGACAAGCCTAGGGCGGGCAATACGTCATCGCGCAGGGTTAAGCCGGGGTGTGGTGGGTTGTGCATTTTCATTTTCACTTGCTCCTAGTGGTAATCCTGATAATCAACAAGCACAGCATCCTCACCTTCAAATGCGAACGTCATGCGCCAATTGCCGTTTACGCTTACTGAATAATGCCCGGCAAGGTTCGCGCTCAGTGGATGTAAATTCCATCCCGGCATATTCATATAGCTTGCACCTTTAGCAACATTGAGGCGCAGCAATTGATTTTGCAATTTCGCGGCATGGGCTGGCTGAATTCCAGCCTTACTCCCAGTTTTAAAGAAGGACTCAAGCCCTTTGTGCCGAAATTTCTTAATCATGGCTTACTGTATCGTGTAATGTGTCACGCGTCAATAATAAAATTATGGATAAAGTCGTTAGAGTTTTCGTAGGGTGGACAAAAGCGCAGCGTTGCCCACGCGTACATTCGGATGCTTACCGAACCGTTCACCGCGTGGGTAGATGAAACTTGCCCAGCCTACGAAAAACCAACACATAACAATGCGACATTTAACGCGTGACGCGACACTAGTTTAATCTGTCTGGTTGCAGTATTTTTTATTCGGTATCCAACTGATCGTTGGAGGTAAAAGACCAGGTGCGAACAATGCTGAGGATCTGCGTGTCCTTGCGGATATCTTCCGGGAAGGGGGCATAGGGTGCTGCCAGATTGACGATACGAACGGCTGCGGCATCCAGAATACGTTGACCTGAAGATTTGGTGACTTCCACGCTTTCCAGCGTGCCATTTGCGCGAATGGAAACGGTCAGTTGCAGCTTGCCGAAAATCTTTTGTTGGCGTGCTTGTGCCGGATAATTGAGGTTGCCGATACGCTCCACTTTTATCCGCCAGTCTTCAATATATTGTGCGTAGCGATATTCCTGCGTACGTGCGCCGACAAACTTACGTTGCGGCATTTTCTGATATTCATTGAAATCGCGATCGATTTGCGCTTCCAGACGTGCAATTTCAAGTGCGCGCTGTACCAGATCTTGCCCTGTCATATTGCTGCCATCCAAGCGCTGCTTTTCGGTATGTTCCTGCGGCACACTGTGTATGCTTTTGGCCTGGGTAAGCAACTTCTTAACCTGCTGCTCAAGACGCTGCAGATGTTGCGTGGACTGTTCAGGCGTAAATTGCTTGCCTACACCAAAACTCGGCAGCGGGGTTTCTGCGCGTTTGTCGTCTGTTGTATTGCCGCCGCCGTCGAGATTGTGTTGTGCGAGTGCATCCGCCTTGACTGGCCGTGATTTGGATTTACTGTTAACCAGAACGACTTCAAGCGGCTGTAAAACATTTTTGTTCTGGCTTGGGTCGGGCAATGAAAAGCCAATTCCGAACATCACAAAGGCATGCAATGCCAGTGAAAATAATATGCCTAATGCGATCGTCTGTTTGAAATATGCTTTGAGATTTTTCAAGTTGAATGGATTCGCCTGAAAAATAGAAAAATCAGGAAAAGGAGATTTACGCCACAGGGTGAAGGTGAGTAAAAACTGTTCAAGCACAGTCACATTATGTGGATAGGATGCCACAGAAATTTCGCCATGAAGCTTCAAATTTGCTAGCCTCCTGCTAGTGTAGTGCTGCATTCTTGATGGAACTTTCGGGCATCACTTTGTAGGGTGCGTCACACGCACCATGGTGCGCACGGCGCACCCTACATGACTTAATTCGTCACTCAACGGCCTCCACTGCTTCTACCACGGCAGGTGTGGCCGCAGACACGAAGCGCGCATCAAAAGTCAATTCGAGTAAATCAATCTCGCCCATTTCCAGTGTCACCACTGTACCCGCTGGTAGTTCGGGGATGGATGGCACTCTACCCACCATAGGCAGGCCGATGAAGCGCACCAGATTTTCGCGTATCAGTGTGGCCTCAACCTGCAGCACCTTTTCCTGCATCAACCAACGCAAACACCAGTAGCGCTCCATATTACGCTGGAACCCATTGTAGGCGGTGTAAGCGGTATCAAAGCTGCTCAGCACCGCGAACAATGCATTGTCATTTTTGGCATAAACCGGCGGCTCATTTTTGAGCAACTGGATAATCTGGCGCTGGTTCACCAAGTCGATGTAACGACGCAACGGTGAGCTGGACCACATGTATTGCGCCACACCCAAGCCCTGATGCGGTGCAGCCACCGTGCTCATTTTGGCCTTGCCGCTGGTCTGTGAACGATAAATACCGGCCACCTCATTGTCGGCCAGCAACTTGCCCCAGGTGCAGTTCACAAAAATCATCAACTCGGCCACCACCTTGTCGATAGGCGAGCCGCGTGGGCGGTTGGTGATGGTGACGATGTCATTTTCAACATTGAAGTTGTAATCCACATTTTGCTGGATTTCGCCTGCCTTGCCGCGTGCGGCTTCCAGCTTGTGCGACAAATTCCACAACAACGTCAGCTCGCTGGCATAGGGGTAATCCAGCTTGCATTCCGCCAGCGTTTTCTCGTTAAACAAAGGCTCTAACGTGTCATGGCGGAGGTTGGCGGAAATATGCAAACGCTCCAGGCGGCTTTCGGTGTTGAGCACGGCCAGCGTGCCGGAGTCCACTTCCATGTACAGCGACAAGGCCGGACAGATCTTGTCAGCACACAGGGTATATTCCTGCACCACGTTTTCCGGCAGCATGGTGATCTTGCTACCCGGCATATACACGGTGGAAAGGCGTTCTGCCGCAATATCATCAACCGGCGTATTGGGTGTAATGCCCAAAGCGGGTGCGGCAATATGCACACCGATGCGCCAGTTGCCATTGGGCAGTGTCGCCACCGAGAAGGCGTCGTCGATTTCGGTAGTAGAAGCATCATCAATGCTGAACGCGGTGACCTCGGCGAGAGGCAACTCGGAATGCGGCTCTACCGTCACCTCGGGGAAACCTATTCCGCGTGGGAAATTTTCTAGCAGGAAACGGTTTAGATGGTAATCCTTGGTGGAAGGAATGCCGCCACAACGGTGAAGTAAATGTGGAGCAGATAAATGCGTGGCGGCACAGGCTGCTTCCAGCGCCTTTACTTCCAGCGTGTTACGATCCGGGCTGTACAGCAGGTGTTGCAGCTTGTCGGAAAATTCAGCGGGCAGTTTAAAATTGCTCAGTTCTTCGGTGTAACGCGCCAGCAACTCGGCCAGCACACGTTTCTTTTCTACGCTGGCCAGTGCAGATTTCAGCGCATCGGGCGGAGCTGCCTTGTAGTGGCCTTTGCCTTTTTTGTAGAAATACATCGGTGCCGAATGCAGGCGTATCAAAATACCTGCAGCTTCCAGCGCGGTAGGGACATGGCCGAAATACTCGGTCGCCAGCGCATCAAAGCCAAACTCCTCAGCCGGGCAGGATTCCCACAAAAACTCCAGATCAATCTCGGCAGAGATATGTTCGGCCTGCGCAATAAATTCGCCCATCGCTGGCTTTTCAAAACGCAACAACACATTGGCCGCCTTGATCTTGCTGCGCTTGCCATGGGTGTTTTCAACCTGCAACGAAGTGTCGTTGTCAGTCATGATGCTGCCTACTTTGAAACTGCCTTCTTCTTCGTAAAAAATATTCATGGTTGGCGCTGTTTACCGTGCTGCTAGTCTTTGAAAAAAGCAGAAGCGAATTGTGTTGAAATAATGCGCAATTATAACCGAGAGGCGTCAACAATTCTGGTTGCTCGCAAAGGCTTGCGGCTCAGGTTGTGCCACCCACTGTGCCTGTCCGTGCAAACCTGTGCACTGTGCAATTCGGAAGACCATATTAAAGGATAGCCCCGAGCAGATCGAAAGCAATAAAAAACTTAATTACCAGTTATTGATAACCGTTCTCATTTGTAGTATTATTCTTAGAATGACAACTTTCAGGACAAACTCAAAATGAAAACCACTCACCTACTCGCTGCTCTCGTGCTTTGTGCAACGTCGCTTCCGGCGCTGGCCGAGGAGGTCGTGGTGTATTCCGCGCGCAACGAACAACTCATCAAACCGCTTTTCGATGCCTACACCCTTGAAACCGGGGTACAGATCAAGTTCATTACTGACAAGGAAGGTCCGCTGATGGCGCGCCTGAAAGCGGAAGGCAAAAACACTCCGGCCGATATGTTGTTGACGGTGGATGCGGGCAACCTGTGGCAGGCTTCCGAGGAAGAGCTGCTGCGCCCGATCCAGTCTAAAATTCTGCAAGCCAATGTACCGGCTCACCTGCGCGACCCCGAAAACGAATGGTTTGGCCTGTCGGTACGCGCACGCACGCTGATCTACAACACCAGCAAGGTCAAGCCGTCGGACATGTCGACCTATGAAGACCTAGCGAACCCGAAATGGAAAGGCCGCCTCTGCCTACGCAGCTCGAAAAAGGTCTACAACCAGAGCCTAGTGGCAATGATGATCAACGAGTACGGCGATGAAAAAACCGAAGACATGGTGCGCGCCTGGGTCAGCAATCTGGCCACCTCACCCTTCCCCGATGATACCAAGGCGATGGAAGCGGTGGCGGCTGGGCAGTGCGACGTGACCTTGGTCAACACCTATTACTTTGGCCGCTTGATGGAGAAAAATCCCACCCTGCCGCTGGGCATATTCTGGCCGAACCAGAATCTAAAAAACAAGGCGGCCGGGGTGCACGTCAACATCTCCGGCGCTGGCGTGACACGCCACGCCAAGAATCCGGCCGGCGCGCAAAAGCTGATCGAGTGGCTCTCTTCCGACAAGGCGCAGAACCTGTTTGCCGATGTCAATCTGGAGTACCCGGTCAACCCCAAAATCGCAGCGGACAAGAGCGTGGCGGTAGAATGGGTCGATATTCCGTTGAAATTTAAATTGGAGGATGAGTAATGTTTACACTGCAACACTTCACTTTGCTGCAACACGGCACTTCGCCGGTGATTGTGGCTACTTTATGGTTACTCATTATTTTTTCGGTGATTACCTGGACTATCCTACTGGTTAAGGCCTGGCAGCAATGGCGCATGGGCAAGCAAAACCAGAGGTTCCACCAGCTGTTCTGGCAGGCAAAGGGATTGCAGGCGGCGGCCGATGCCGCCAAAGACGCACCCGGCCCCTTGGCCCAGGTGTGCCGCGCCGGCTTTGGCGTAATGCATGAAATGCGCAGCGCCGACACCATCGATTTGCAGCACAGCGGCGACCTGCAAGATATTCTGGAACGCACGCTGCGCCAGGAGGTGCAAAATCAACAGGGCGCGCTCGACTCCGGCTTGGCACCGCTCGCCAGTATCGGCAGCACCGCTCCATTCATCGGTTTGTTCGGCACTGTTTGGGGCATCATGCATGCGTTGCAGGACATTGGCCTCAGTGGTTCGGCCGGTCTCGACGTGGTGGCCGGCCCGATCGGCGAAGCGCTGATCGCTACGGCGCTGGGCATCGCCACCGCCATACCGGCGGTACTGGCGTACAACTTTTTCCTGCGCCGGCTAAGAATCAACGTGGCCCAACTGGAAAATTTTGCAACGGATTTTCTGCATCTGGCGATCAAAAACGATTTAACGCGCCCAACGGGAGACTCGCATGGCGATTCAAATTAAATCCTCCGAACAAACCATGATGAGCGAGATTAACGTCACGCCGCTGGTTGACGTCATGCTGGTGTTGCTGATTGTCTTCATGGTGACTGCGCCGCTATTGATGCAAGCCGTACCGGTAAAATTGCCGCAGACTTCCGCCAACGCCCCGCTCACACCAGCTAAGATGGTTCAGTTGAGCATAGACAGCGCCGGAAAGGTCTATCTCGACACCCAGGTGGTCGACCCGGAACAATTGAAAACCAGGCTGCGAGAGCTGCGCCAGCGCGATCCCGAACTGAACGTGCAGTTAATGGCCGATGAGACCATCCCCTATGGGCAAGTCGCGAAGCTTATGGGTATAGCTCAACAGGCGGGGATTGCCAAGCTATCGTTTGTAACGGTGCGCGAGTAAATTGCCATAGTCGAGGGGAGGGATGCGCCCTTTAGGGAAACGTTCGGGTTAACCTAAAAACGACAGCTGTCCGCAGATTACTCAGATTAACGCAGATTAAACATAATGTTACTCGTACAGTCTGATTCAACAAATGGGTGAGCTAAATTTTTCAGTTTTTGCTTTTTAATCAATCTAATCTGCGTAATCTGCGGATCGAACTGCTTTTTATAGAGTTAACGATATAATCGCACCATGACAGATAAATACGCCGTAATAGGCAACCCCATATCACACAGTAAATCTCCGCTGATCCATCAGATGTTCGCCGAACAGACTGGACAGGATATGAGCTACGAGGCGATAGAAGCGCCGCTGGATGGCTTCGCAAACACCATACAGCGCTTGCGCAACGCCGGTTACAGCGGCTGTAACATCACCGTGCCCTTCAAGCATGAAGCGTTCAAGCTTGCCAACGAACACTCTGACCGTGCCCGTGCGGCTCATGCAGTAAATACCTTTGTGTTTCAGGACGACATCATCCTTGGCGACAATACCGATGGCGTTGGTCTGGTAAGCGATATCGAGCAAAACCTGCACTACAAATTCCTGTCCAAGCGTGTGCTATTAATGGGCGCTGGCGGCGCGGCGCACGGTGTGATCTGGCCTCTGTTCAATGCAGGCGCTGCCATCATCATTGCAAATCGCAGCATGGATAAAGCCAAGCAACTTGCCGCCGAGTTTGAGGGCCACGGCAGCGTCTTTGCAAAAAGTTACTCGGCGCTGGCAGGCCAGCAATTTGACATCGTCATCAACGCCACCTCCAGCAGCCTGACTGACTCCCTGCCGCCGTTACCCGACGGCCTGTTCAAGCCAGGCTCACTGGCCTACGACATGATGTATGGCAAACAAACACCATTCCTGCGCTTTGCTCAGGAACAGGGTGCAGGCCAGTTGGCTGACGGACTGGGCATGCTGGTCGAACAGGCCGCAGTTGCCTTTCACAAGTGGCGTGGTGTAAGCCCTGACACTGCGCCCATTATTGCCCAGTTGCGCTCATGAAACAGCGGCGCGCATGATGAAGTTATTATGGTCATGGATCTGGCACATCGTTGCCGCCCTGTTCGTGCTATTTCTTTGCTATCAGGTATGGATAGCTGCCCATATCGCCTGGTGGGTAAACCACAACCCTGTCACCAGCGCCTTTATGGATGACAGGCTGGAAGTGATGCAACTCAAGAATCCAAAAGCAAAATTACAGCACAAATGGGTGCCCTATAAAAACATTTCAAATCATCTGAAACGCGCATTGATTGCGTCCGAAGATGCCAAGTTTGTTGACCACGTAGGCTTCGATTGGGAAGGCATACAGAAAGCCTATGAAAAAAACATGGCACGCGGCAGGATCGTTGCCGGTGGCTCCACCATCAGCCAGCAATTGGCCAAGAATTTATTTCTGTCCACCAAACGCACCCCATGGCGTAAAGCAGAAGAGACACTCATCACCCTGATGCTGGAGGCGATGATGAAAAAACAACGCATTTTTGATATTTATTTGAACACCATCGAATGGGGCAACGGCGTCTTTGGCGTAGAAGCTGCTGCACGCCATTATTACCAAATCAGTGCATCCCAACTCTCGGCTGAACAAGCCGCCAAACTTGCTGCCATGGTGCCCAATCCGCGCTACTACGACAGAAACCGCGAAGCCCAAGGCCTGTTACGCAAGACTGAAATTATCCTGAACAGGATGGGTGCTGCAGATATTCCCTGATTCCTTGCTCTTTAAGCCGAATGTTTCATGAGCAATATGAGCAACGCACTTAAAATGATGACACCGGTATTTCGCCAGTAAACCTCCAAATATCTATCACTATTAAAGCCATCAGTTTTTACTTTGAGGGTTATTTTCAAATAATACACAGCCTTAAAGTCCCATTTCGCGATGCAAGCAGGTCGCCATTAAAAATATGTTGACTAATTTTGTCAGGATTAGTATAGTTGAGTTAATTAATCAGGTATTCGGATTCCACCGAATGAACGTTAACTTTATTTATATGCGAGGGTAAATCATGCGTCTAACTACCAAAGGTCGTTTTGCTGTTACTGCGATGGCGGATTTGGCTCAGCGTCACGGCAGTGGGCCGGTAACGCTAGCCAGTATCAGTGAGCGTCAGAAAATTTCATTGTCTTATCTTGAGCAGTTATTTGGTAAATTGCGCAAGCATAATATCGTCATCGCCGTTCGTGGCCCCGGTGGTGGCTATTATCTGGCTCGCCCGGCATCAATGATCTCTGTTGCAGATATTATTGTGGCCGTAGATGAGCAAATAGATGCAACACTGTGTGGCGGCCAAGCTAACTGCGATGATGGTAAGCAGTGCTCAACACATGACTTGTGGATGGGTTTAAACGAAATATTGCACAAATATATGTCGGGAGTTAGTTTGAAGCAACTGCTCGATAATAACGCAAAGTCCGACCCGGCAGTGGTGCCTGTAAGCATAATTCATCTCAAGGGTAGTGCCAAACAGGTACCCGCTCCGGTATGATTGACGCTTTACGAAAAATTTTTTCCAGAATAGCTAGACCTTTTCCAGAATATCAGCTCAGGAGCATTAAATGACCATAACATTCACTGAAAGCGCAGCCAAACAGATCAACAACCAGATTGCTAAACGCGGTTCTGGGGTGGCTTTGCGTATCGGCGTAAAGCCATCCGGCTGCTCTGGCCATTCTTATACATACGATTTTGCGGATGAGATTTTGGAGAACGATGAGTTGGTTGAATTCCATGACGCCAAAGTCGTGATAGATAAAGTATCACTGCAATATATAGATGGCTCAAAGCTGGACTTTGTAACTGAAGGCCTCAAACAGGTATTCAAATTTGAAAATCCAAAGGTAACAGGCATGTGCGGTTGTGGTGAGAGCGTCAGCATTAAACTCTGATAAATATGTCTCGCTACAACTAGCAGCGAGCACCAGGCCAGCATGAACCATCCTCGACCCGTAATATTTAGGCATATACAATAATGAGTGCAGCACTGCAGAACATCATCAATCAGCCCTATAAGCACGGTTTTGTCACCGACATCGAGTCGGATGTGGCGCCCAAGGGGCTGAATGAAGACACGATACGGATGATTTCGGCAAAGCGCGACGAACCCGAGTGGCTGTTGGATTTTCGTCTAAAGTCTTATGCTGCATGGCTGAAGATGACCGAGCCGACCTGGCAGAATGCGCACCATCCCAAAATCGATTATCAAGCCATCAGCTATTACTCTGCTCCCAAGCTGAAGCCTAAGCTAAAAAGCATGGACGAGGTTGACCCGGAATTGCTGCGTACTTTTGAAAAGTTGGGTGTCCCGCTGCATGAACGTATGGCGCTGGCCGGGGTGGCAGTGGACGTTATTTTTGACAGCGTGTCGGTGGCTACAACCTATAAGGCAAAACTGGCTGAAGTCGGCGTGATTTTCTGTTCCTTTTCAGAAGCAGTCAAAGAGCATCCTGAACTGGTACAAAAATACCTAGGCACGGTCATTCCTACCAGTGACAATTTTTATGCCGCGCTGAACTCCGCCGTATTTACCGACGGCTCGTTCTGCTTTATTCCCAAGGGCGTCAAATGCCCGATGGATTTATCCACCTATTTCCGCATCAACACAGAAGAATCAGGCCAGTTCGAGCGCACCCTGATTGTGGCGGAAGAAGGCGCCTCGGTCAGTTATCTCGAGGGCTGCACCGCCCCCGCCTTCAGTAGCAACCAGCTGCATGCGGCAGTGGTTGAGCTGATCGCGCTGGACAATGCCGACATCAAATATTCCACCGTGCAGAATTGGTATGCGGGCGATGAAAACGGTGTGGGTGGTGTGTATAACTTTGTGACTAAGCGCGGTTTGGCCAAAGGCATCAACTCGCGCATTTCCTGGACACAGGTTGAAACCGGCTCCGCCATTACCTGGAAATATCCTTCTGTTGTGTTGATGGGCGACAACTCGGTAGGCGAGTTTTATTCCGTCGCGCTGACCAACCATTATCAGCAGGCTGACACTGGCACCAAGATGATTCATATTGGAAAAAACACGCGCAGTACCATCGTCAGTAAAGGCATCTCGGCGGGCAAATCCAGTAACAGCTATCGCGGCTTGGTAAAAATTGCACCCAGCGCAATTGGAGCGCGCAACTATTCGCAGTGCGACTCGATGCTGATCGGCCAGGAATCCTCAGCGAATACCTTTCCTTATATCGATGTGCGCAACAACACCGCAAAAGTTGAGCATGAGGCGTCGACCTCAAAAATAGGCGAAGACCAGATGTTCTATTTTGCGCAGCGCGGCATCGACGCGGAAGCTGCGGTTTCGATGATCATCAACGGATTCTGCAAAGACGTATTTCAACAATTACCCCTTGAGTTTGCGGTCGAAGCGACCAATTTACTCAGCTTTAAATTAGAAGGAAGTGTCGGATGATTTACCCGAATAGTAAAACCATACTTGAAGTTCGCAATCTGTGCGCCAGCGTAGAAGGTACGCCTATTCTCAAGAACATGAATTTCACCGTAAAAAGCGGCGAGATACATGCCATCATGGGCCCCAATGGTTCCGGCAAAAGCACCTTCTCAAAGGTGCTCGCGGGTCATCCCGATTATGAAATTACCAGCGGCACGGTATTATTCGAGGGTAAAAACTTGCTGGAACTGGCCGCAGAAGAACGTGCCCGTGCCGGTATATTTCTAGCCTTCCAGTACCCCATCGAAATTCCCGGCGTTAACAATAGCCAGTTCTTGCGCCTGACCTACAACACTGCGCAGACACATCGCGGCAAGGAAGAGCTCGACCCGCTGGAGTTCGACGATTTTGTGCGCGAGAAAATGCAGCTTCTGGAAATGAATCCTGACTTTCTCGACCGCAGTGTCAATGCCGGTTTCTCCGGCGGCGAGAAAAAACGCAATGAAATTTTGCAAATGGCCTTGCTGGAGCCGCGTCTTGCCATCCTCGATGAAACCGATTCCGGCCTCGATATCGACGCGCTGCGCATCGTCGCCCATGGCGTGAACCAGCTGGCAACTGCGGACAATGCCATCGTGATGGTGACGCACTACCAGCGTCTGTTAACTTACATCGTGCCGGATTTTGTACATGTGATGGAAGCAGGCCGCATTATCAAATCCGGCGGCAAGGATCTGGCTCTGGAGCTCGAAGCCCGCGGTTACGACTGGGTCAGCGAAGAATACAAGGCAGCCTCACGGGTGGCAGCATGAGTGCAACAACCATCCAACCTAGTTCCGTCTATCTGCAAGACTTGCTAGCTAGCCAGTCACACCTAGCTGTTAGCCAGCAGGCATGGTTGAATAATTTACGCGGCAACGCGGTAGAAGCCGTCAGCGAATTGACCATCCCAACATTACGCGATGAGGAATGGCGCTTTACCGACCTTTCCATGCTGACCAAAATGTCCTTGCAGCCTGCGCACACAGCGATTAATTTGGAAGCTTCCGACATCAAGCACTTCCATATTGAAGAAGCCACAACACGCCTGGTATTTGTTGATGGTGTCTATGCACCAACACTATCCAATATTGAGGTGCAAGGTATTGTGGTGGGCAATCTGGCTGCCGAGTTGGCGAAAAATTCCGCACTGCTGCAACAGCATCTAGGGCTACACGCAAGCCTCAACGGCAACGTGTTTACCGCATTAAATACCGCATACCTGCATGATGCCGCATTGATCATGCTGCCACGCAACACACAAATTAAAGCACCAATTCATCTGTTGTTTATCGCTAGCCAGAAGGACGTGGTGAGCTACCCGCGCACCCTGGTGGTGGCCGATAACGACTGCGAGGTAACGGTAATTGAAGATTACGTTTCGCTGCAGGACGAAGCGTACTTCACTAACGCCGTCACCGAGTTTGTGTTGGCCGACCATGCACGTGTGCAGCATACACGCGTGCAGCGTGAGGGCGCGAAGGCATTTCACATTGGCAGCTGTGCCGCCACTCTGTCACGCAGCAGCAACTATCAGTCGGTGAGTGTCGCAATGGGCGCACGCCTCTCGCGCTACAACCTTAATATCAAAATGGCCGAAGGGTCTGAATGCTCTGCCGATGGCCTGGCTTTGATTTCTGCTCGCCAACTGGCCGACACCCATACCTTAATCGATCACGCGCAACCCCATGGCACCAGCCGCCAGCTGCACAAATGCATCGTTGGCGGAGCTGCACACGCCGTGTTCAACGGCAAAATCATGGTGCGCCACGGTGCAATTAAAACTGATTCAGAACAATCCAGCAAAACGCTGCTGCTCACCGATAAAGCCCATGTGGACACCAAGCCGCAGCTGGAAATATTCAACGACGACGTGAAATGCACCCATGGCGCAACCATCGGTCAGCTTGATAACGAAGAGGTGTTTTATCTGCGCAGTCGCGGCGTATCCGAAGAGCAGGCGCGCAATATGTTGACCTATGCCTTTGGCGCTGAAGTCATCGAGCGTATTCCCGTTGTTTCGCTCAAGCGCAGCCTTGAAAAAACCGTCATGCAACAAACTTCTGTCCAATTATAAATACACCAAGCAATGAGCGCACCTATTTCTAAATCAGTAGCTACGCTTGACGTAGAGCGCATCCGTGCAGACTTTCCCATCCTCAAGCTACAGGTAAACAACAAGCCGCTGGTGTATCTCGACAACGCCGCATCCAGCCAAATGCCGCAGCAGGTTATCGACCGTCTGGATCACTATCTGACAGCGCAGCACGCCAACATCCACCGTGCCGTACATTATTTGTCGGAAACCGCGACGCACGAATACGAGGTGGCACGCCGCACGCTACAGAAATTCATCAATGCCAAGGAAGACCGCGAGATCATCTTCACTAGCGGCACTACCGAAGCGATCAATCTGGTGATGCACGGCTATGGCCGCAAATTTATCAAGGCCGGTGACGAGATTATTCTGACTACCCTGGAACATCATTCCAACATCGTGCCCTGGCAAATGTTGTGCGAGGAAACCGGCGCGAAAATACGCGTGGTGCCGATCAATGACGCGGGCGAATTGATGCTCGAAGAGTATGAAGCCCTATTCAATGGGCGTACCAAATTTGTCAGCGTAGTTCACATTTCCAACGCGCTGGGCACCATCAATCCGGTCAAGGAGATGATCAAGTTTGCCCATGATCGTGGCGTGCCAGTGCTGGTGGATGGCGCGCAAGCTGCGCCCCATCTGAGTGTGGACGTGCAGGATCTGGATTGCGATTTCTACGCCTACTCCGGCCACAAGCTATGCGGCCCAACCGGCATCGGCATGCTGTACGGCAAAGCCAAAATTCTCGAAAGCATGCAGCCGTTTAAAGGCGGTGGCGACATGATTTTATCGGTGACCTTTGAGAAGACGCTCTACAACACCATCCCGTTCAAGTTTGAAGCTGGAACGCCGCCGATCATGGCAGCCATAGGGCTGGGTGCGGCGATTGATTACCTGCAAAATATCGGCATGGACAAAATTGCCGCGCATGAACATGCTCTGCTCGAGTATGCCACCGCGCAAATCAACGACATGCCGGGCGTGCGCATCATCGGCACCGCAAAAAACAAAGCCTCGGTGATTTCATTTGCCATCGATGGCGTGCATCCGCATGACATCGGCTCACTGCTCAACCAGGAAGGCATCGCTGTGCGCACCGGTCACCATTGTGCGCAGCCGGTAATGAATCGTTATCGCGTACCGGCAACCTCACGCGCTTCATTTGCTTTCTACAACACCATGGCCGAGGTCGATACCCTGATCACCGGCATCCGCATGGTACAAAAGGTGTTTTCATAATGGCTGATCTCAAAGCCCTGTATCAAGAAGTGATACTTGACCACAATAAAAAGCCTCGCAACTACGGCAAGCTTACTCCGTCCACACACCATGCAGAAGGCCACAATCCTTTGTGCGGTGACCATATCAGCGTAACGTTGAATCTTGCAGGCGACAAAGTTGAAGCCATCGGCTTTGAAGGCGAAGCCTGCGCGATATGCAAATCATCCGCCTCGATGATGACGGTTGCCGTAAAGGGAAAAACCCGCGCAGAGGCCGAAGAACTGACCCAGGAATTTCTGGCGATGGCCACCGGTAAGCTGGATATGAATGCGCCTAATAAGATCGGACGTCTTGCGGTGTTTGCCGGCGTGAGCGACCTGCCCACTCGGGTCAAGTGCGCAATACTGCCGTGGCACACGCTGCACGCTGCATTCAATTCGGTGACAGAAGTATCGACCGAAGCAGATGCTGATCCCATGCATAGTTCTTAACGCAATATTATTTTTAAAAGACCACATGCCAAAAATTTCAGAAATTGAAAACACACCCAATCCGAATGCGATGAAATTCATCCTGCGGGAGGCGCTCACCTGGGGCGTGACTTTTTCTTATGCCAATGCCGATGAAGCAAAGGACGATGAACTTGCGCGCCGTCTGTTTGAAATCCCCCATGTCTGCAATGTTTTCTATGTGGACAAATTGGTAACCATTACACAGGATGGTGGCGCCGACTGGAAAGAACTGACGCGCAAGGTTGCCGAACCGATACGTTGGGCTGCGGCAGCTGCTGCCAAATCTGAAGCGATCATAGCCGAAACCAGCAAGACGCTATCCAACCTTAGCCCTGAAGATCAGCTACGTTTGGATAATATTAGCGCGCTCCTGGATGAAAAAATTCGCCCTTTTCTAAAGAGCGATGGTGGCGACCTGACCGTGGTGGGACTGTCAGGCGACACCTTGAGTGTTCACTACCAGGGGGCGTGCGGCAGTTGCCCAAGCTCCCTCTCCGGCACGCTGTTTGGTATTGTTCAATTGCTGCGCACCATCGAGCCGGAAATTGTAGTTGAAGCTGTTTAATTGTATTTAATTCCCATTGTAGGGTGCGTATGACGCACCCTACGTAGGCAAAAAGCATAGGCGTAAGCAAAAAGGATAGGCATGTCTGATTGGGTTAGTGTTACACGTGTAGCCGAATTCAAACCCGGTTCACGTGAAATAGTCGAAGTAGATGGCACACACATTGTTGTGTTCAACCATGAAGGCAAATATTACGCTATCGAAGATGTATGCTCCCACGATGGCGGGCAACTCACTGGCGGTGAAATCGAAGGCGACCAGATCATCTGCCCGCGTCACGGTGCACGTTTCTGCATCCGCACAGGGGCCGCTTTGACTGCACCGGCTTATGAAGCGATAGCCACCTTCCCCGTGCGTGTTGAAAATGGTGAAATACAAGTTCGAGATGATCGTTGGGATTAACCCCTAATTTAATCAGTAAATAAAAGGAATTTCCCCCATGTCAGACTCAAACAAGCCCATACCGACACAAATCGAACTGCATCAAAAGTCGCGTGTGCTTGAAATTGGTTTCTCCGATGGCGCACTCTTTCGTCTGCCTTTCGAATTTCTGCGCGTCTATTCACCTTCAGCAGAGGTTCGCGGCCATGGCCCCGGGCAAGAAACGCTGCAAGTTGGCAAAAAAGAAGTCGAAATAACAAATGCAGAGGCCGTTGGTACCTATGCCATGCAGTTTCTGTTTTCTGACGGCCACAATACCGGAATTTATTCTTGGGAATATTTGCACAGCATGGGAGTCAATCAAGCATCAATGTGGCAGAACTACCTGGATAGAATGGATGCTGCGGGTGCCAAAAGAGAACCTGTTTTTAACTTATTAAAGGCCGCCAGTAGCGGTGGTGGCTGTGGCAGTAAAAAATGAAGTGAATACATGATTGCGGCTATGCAAACTACATAGGAAACACAGAAATGTCAAAAGCAACAGAACAATTCACCGAAGCAGACTGGCGCAGATTTTTAAGCAGCATAGGTGAAAACCCTGACCGTCCCGGCCTCGCAGAAACACCAGCCCGGGTGGTCAGCGCATGGAAACACTGGACCTCGGGCTATGCCCAGGACCCGACCAATGTGCTGAAGGTTTTTGAAGATGGTGCTGAACAATACAACGAACTAATCGTGGTTAAAAATATCCCCGTCTACAGCCATTGTGAACACCACCTTGCGCCATTTTTTGGCACCGTCACAATAGGTTATGTGCCCAATGGAAAAATTGTCGGACTGTCAAAGCTAACTCGACTGGTTGAGTGCTTTGCCCACCGCCTGCAAGTACAGGAACGCCTGACCATTCAGATTGCAGAATCATTAATGGAGCAATTACAAGCCAAGGCAGTTGGTGTCGTTGTCAGATGCCGACATCTGTGTATGGAAAGCCGTGGCATCCGCACACAGGGCGAGCAAACGGTTACCTCTGCCATGCTGGGTGAACTACAGCCCAATCAGGCGATGCGCGCCGAATTTATGGCATTGGCACGTGAATCCTGATTTTCTGTTTTAGCACCATTTAATTGGAATTTGAATAAGTGTGCTCGATGTTGATTTGATTCGGGCTAGAATACGCCCATGACACTTTATGCATTTATCGCAGTTGGACTGGGCGCGGCTATCGGTGCATGGTTACGCTGGAGCATGGGGCTGTGGCTTAATCCCGTGCTGCCGAATTTGCCGTTGGGCACCCTTGCTTCCAATCTGGTGGGTGGTTATCTTGTCGGTTTGGCGATGGCATTCTTCATGCAGCATCCGGGCCTGTCGCCGGAATGGCGTTTGCTAATTATTACGGGTTTCCTGGGGGGCTTAACCACCTTTTCCACGTTCTCGGCAGAGACCATCACCTTGTTGCTGCGTGGTCAGTATGCCTGGGGTACGGCGATTATCGCCGCGCATCTGGGGGGCTCGTTACTGATGACAGTGCTGGGTATACAGACATTTAAATGGTTGCAGCAGTAACGCAGGAGAGAGGGTAGTGGGGCAGGTGGCATGTTGTTGCTGTCGTTTTTACGACCTGATTCCAATTTCAATTCCAAATCAAAACAAGCATAATTTCGTAGGGTGCGTCCCACGCACCAATATAAACGGTGCGTGGGACGCACCCTACGAGTTATCACTTTTTATTTGGAAACGGAGTGAGTAAATTTTACCTGAGTAACTTTACAGTTCAAGTATGTTCCCTGCACAGGTTTGAGCCTGTTCCAACCGCGACAACGCCGGCAGCAGGTTAAGGCCGGTTTTTTCCTTCAAAGCGCTTGCATGCTCCTTGAGGTCGGCCAGTGACAGGCGTACTGGGTCATCGCCCGCAGCAAAGGCGATGGCATTGCCACTGTCGCAGGAAGGGAAAGCCAGTGCTCGCCCTTCAAAGGCGCTGCGGATACGTTCTACACTTTTTTGGAAACCTTTATTGCGACCGAGCAGATTGACGGCCATGATGCCATTGCTGCTGAGGTGTGCCCGCGCCGATTGATAGAAGGGCAGGGTGTCGAGTCCGCCGGCACGGGCATCTTCATCGAAACCATCCACCAATATCAAATCCCAGGTTTTGTCGCTGTTAGCGATGTATTCGACGCCATCGGCGACCACGATATTGAGACGCAGCGGGTCATCGGGAAGCTTAAAAAAATGCCGTGCAGCTGCGACCACGTTGGCTTCAATCTCCACTACGGTAAGTTTTGCCAGCGGATAGTTGCGGTATAGAAATTTGGTCAGCGAAGCGGCACCAAGACCTATCAGCAAGACTTTTCGCGGGAAATGGCTATCCTCGCGCAGCAGCAGGCTGGCCATCATTTCCTTGGTGTATTCCAGTTCAAGGTTCCAGGGTCGTGCAATACGCATCGCGCCTTGTATCCATTCCGAGCCGAAATGCAGGGTACGGACGCCGGATGCTTCTTGGATGTCGATTGAAAATGCCATGTCTTATTTAGCCCAGATTGTCCATTAGAAAAAAACTCTGTCATTCCCGCGCAGGCGGGAATCCAGTTGATTGAAAATTACCCCGCGAAGCGGACAACATGGCTATTTTGTCCGCTTCGCGGAATGTTTTATTGCTGGATTCCCGCCTGCGCGGGAATGACGAGGGTAATGGATTATTTGGATTTTAACCATTGATTAAGTAACCAGCGCGACCATTCAGTTACTTCTGTAGCCGTCATGCCGATGCTGGCTTGCTGGCCGGCTAGCGCATCGCCTGCTGCGCCATGCAAATGCACCGCAAGCAGCATGGCGTTATCCGTGCTCAAGCCTTGCGCGATAAAAGCTGCGATCATGCCACTCAGTACATCGCCCATGCCCGGGCTACTCATGCCGGAATTGCCGGTGTTGTTGAGCCAGGTTTCCCCCTCACGTGTGACGCATAGACTGCCTGCCCCTTTTAAAATCACACTGCAATTCATGCGTTTGGCCAACTGCTGTGCTGCAGCCGGACGGTCTGATTGAATCTCTTCAACACTGATACCAAGCAGACGCGCGGCCTCGCCGGGATGGGGTGTTATCACGTCGGGAGTTTTGCGTGCGACAAGCAAACTGTGTAGATCGGGGCGCATCGCCAGTATATTCAGTGCGTCTGCGTCCAGTACCAATACTGCATTATGTTTGAGTGCATCGTGCAGGATTTTCTGTGCGTTGAGGTCGTGACCCATGCCGCAGCCAATCGCTATGACATCCAGCTTGGGTAGCTGCAGCGCTGATTGAGCTGTATGCAACATCAACTCGGTTTGATTTATGTCGACAACGGGAGCGTTTTCCGCCAGCAGCCCGACATGCACGCAGCCCGCACCAAGCTTGAGCGCGGCGCGCCCCGCCAACAATGCGGCACCTGTCATACCCGTTGCCCCGCCTATCACAGCCACGGTGCCAAACTGACCCTTATGACAGTCCAGGGGACGCGGCGGGAGCAGTGCAGAAACCTGCTTTTGAGTAATAGTCGGTATACCTGCTGAGGACATGTTGTTTTCCTGAAGATGCAAAATATATTATTGAATATACCGGGCTGTTTTGACGAGTTGGCCAAGCTGATTTTCAAATAAGACTATAGGGTACCTCTAAAAATTCAGAGTTCGCCCGAATGCAAGGCGCGGGAAAAATTTCGCAGCGCCGCATATGATTGATATGTTAGCAAGAAATTTTTTGCGAGCATCCGCTTCGCGGCTTGCCTGCTTACCCCGCTTCCGCAACGCAGCAGTTGGGATGAAATCTGAATTTTTAGAGGTGCCCTAGACAGCCTGCATTATAATTGCATCTTATCTCTCATGCCTGAAAGTACCTCGCTATGTTCCTCACTTTAACTGGCAAATCCGCACTGTCGTCTTTCCGTCTTGAAAAATTGCGTGCTGCAGTAAAGACTGTTTCGCCTGGAGTGTCTGTGGCTTCGACACAGCACTGGTATTTTACCGAGCTTAAATCCGCCTTGTCGGAAGCCGACAAGCATTTGCTGGAGCGGCTGTTGGGGCTTGAAGATGGAGTAGAAAAACTGTCTGAAAAGTTACACAGCCTGCTGGTGGTGCCACGTCTAGGCACGATCTCGCCATGGTCATCAAAGGCGACAGATATCGCGCAGCATTGCGCACTGCCGTCGGTAAAACGCATTGAGCGAGGCATGGTTTATTTCTTCAAGACCCGCAGCGGCCATGCACTGAGCCGAACTGAACTGAAAGCTATCATGCCCTTGTTGCATGACCGCATGACCGAAACCGTGGTGGCGGATATGCAAAGTATTGCAGAAAAGATTTTTGCCAGTGGGGAGCCAAAGCCTTTATCTTCGGTAGATATTCTGCAGGGTGGCAGCACCGCGTTGTCGGTAGCTAATTATGAATTGGGTCTGGCGCTGTCGAATGATGAAATTGATTATCTGGTGGAGAATTTCAGCAAGTTGCAGCGCAATCCCACCGATGTGGAACTGATGATGTTTGCCCAGGCCAACTCCGAGCATTGCCGCCACAAGATTTTCAATGCGGATTGGGTGATCGATAACGAGCAGGAAGCGATGACCCTGTTCGGCATGATACGCAACACGCATAAGGTGAGTCCGCAGGGCACGGTGGTGGCCTATTCGGACAATTCATCGGTAATAGAGGGCGCGAATATAGAGCGTTTCTATCCTGGCGTGGACGGCAACTATGCCTATAGTAAAGAGCTCGTCCACACTCTGATGAAAGTCGAAACGCATAATCACCCCACTGCCATTGCGCCGTTTGCGGGTGCGGCGACTGGTGCGGGTGGAGAGATCCGTGATGAGGGTGCGACGGGGACAGGTTCCAAACCCAAGGCGGGACTAACCGGTTTTTCGGTTTCAAATTTGAATATTCCGGGATTTGTGCAGCCATGGGAAAAAAATAACTACGGCAAGCCATCACGTATCGCGTCACCGTTGCAGATCATGCTGGAAGGACCTATAGGCGGCGCGGCATTCAATAATGAATTTGGTCGTCCGATTCTGGCGGGTTATTTCCGTACCTATGAAGAAAATGTGAATGGCGAGATGCGCGGTTACCACAAACCGATCATGCTGGCTGGCGGGCTGGGCAGCATCTCGGCACAGCACACGCACAAACATGCACTGCCAGTAGGCACTTTGCTGATCCAGCTGGGCGGTCCTGGCATGTTGATCGGCCTTGGCGGAAGTGCGGCTTCAAGTATGGATACCGGTGCCAATGCCGAGAATCTGGATTTTGATTCAGTGCAGCGTGGCAATCCCGAGATGCAGCGCCGCGCACAGGAAGTGATCGACCGTTGCTGGCAGATGGGCAGCAATAATCCGATCCTGTCGATACATGACGTGGGTGCTGGCGGCATCTCCAATGCCTTGCCGGAGTTGGTGCATGGCGGTGGTCGTGGTGCGCATTTCGAGTTGCGAAGCGTACCTTCTGAAGAGCATGGCATGTCGCCGATGCAGATATGGAGCAATGAAGCTCAGGAGCGCTATGTGCTGGCTATACCGCCTGAGCGACTTTCAGAGTTCCAAGCATTCTGCGCACGTGAACGTTGCCCGTTTGCTGTGCTGGGACATGCGATTGCAGCCGATCAGCTGATCGTGCATGACGCGCTATACAAGAATGATGCGGTTGATATGCCGCTCTCTGTGTTGCTGGGCAAGCCGCCCAAAATGACGCGCGTGGTCAAGCGTGAGAAAGTCAAATTGCCTGCGCTGGAGTTGAGCAAAATAAAACTGAGCGATGCCATTACCCGTGTGCTGAGCTTGCCTTCGGTAGCGGATAAATCCTTCCTTATCACCATAGGCGACCGCAGCGTGGGCGGTATGACAGCACGCGACCAAATGGTGGGGCCGTGGCAAGTGCCGGTGGCCGACGTGGCGGTGACCCTGATGGGATATGACACTCAGCTGGGAGAAGCCTTTGCAGTGGGTGAACGCACACCGCTCGCCGTGCTGAATGCACAGGCTTCTGGGCGCATGGCAGTGGGCGAGGCGATCACCAATATTGCAGCGGCACGCATCGCAAAAATTGGCGACATTAAACTTTCGGCCAACTGGATGGCAGCGGCGGGACATCACGGTGAGGATGCCGCGCTGTTTGACACCGTGCGTGCTGTGGGCATGGAGCTGTGCCCGCAACTGGGAATTAGCATCCCGGTGGGTAAGGATTCGATGTCGATGAAAACCACTTGGCAAGAGGGTGAAACCAAGAAGGCAGTGACCTCACCCCTGTCATTGATCGTGACTGCATTTGCGCCTGTTATGGACGCAACGCAAACCCTGACCCCACAACTGCTTCCCGATCTCGACACCGTGCTGCTGTTGATCGACCTCGGTGCGGGCAAGGACCGACTGGGTGGCTCGGCCTTGGCGCAGGTTTACGGCCAGGTTGGCAATGTGGCACCAGACCTGGATGACGCAAGCAAGCTAAAAGCATTTTTCGAAATAATCCAACAACTGAATAGCGAAGGAAAACTACTGGCCTATCATGACCGCTCCGATGGCGGCCTGCTCGCAACCCTGTGTGAAATGGCCTTTGCATCGCATATCGGACTGGATATCAATCTTGATGCACTTAAGGGCGACGCGCTCAGTGCATTGTTCAATGAAGAGCTGGGTGCAGTAGTGCAAGTTGGCAAGAAAGATGTGAAACAAGTGCTGCAAATTTGCCGTAATGCAGGCCTGAAAAACGTGCATGAAGTGGCCAGCCTGAACCAGCGCGGCATGATCAACATCACTCAATCCGGTAAGAAGTTATTTGGGGAGAATGCCATTGTTCTGCAACGAATCTGGTCAGCAACTTCTTATCAGATGCAGAAGCTGCGCGACAATCCGGACTGCGCACAACAAGAATATGATGCCAAGCTCGACGCAACTGACCCTGGTTTGCATGTCAAGCTAAGCTACGACAATAATAGCTATCCGACTTCAGCGGCAATACTGAGCTCTCGGCCAAAGATGGCGATCCTGCGCGAGCAGGGGGTGAATGGACAGGTCGAGATGGCTGCGGCATTTGATCGCGCAGGCTTCAAGGCGGTGGACGTGCACATGAGTGACATCATCACCGGTCGCGTTAGCCTGGCAGATTTTAAAGGCGTGGCGGCATGCGGCGGTTTTTCTTACGGTGACGTGTTGGGTGCAGGCGAAGGCTGGGCAAAATCCATCCTGTTCAACCCAAGGGCACGCGATGAATTTTCCGCATTCTTCCAGCGCAACGATACCTTTGCATTGGGCGTATGCAACGGCTGCCAGATGATGAGCAACTTGCATGAAATTATTCCCGGTGCGGAAAACTGGGCACACTTCGCCCGCAACCAGTCGGAGCAGTTTGAAGCGCGCTTTGTGATGGTGGAAGTGCAGAAAACACCCTCGATATTATTTGAAGGCATGGCAGGCAGCCGCATGCCTATTGTGGTGTCACATGGCGAAGGCTATGCCGATTTTGGAAATGCGAAAAAACTGAAAGAAGCACAGCCGCTGATTACCCTGCGTTATGTGGATAACTACGGTAAAGCAACACAATCCTATCCGTACAATCCCAATGGCTCACCCAAAGGCGCAACTGGCCTCACTACACCAGACGGCCGTTTCAGCATCATGATGCCGCACCCTGAACGTGTGTTTCGTGCGTTGCAAAATTCATGGTATCCGGCACAGTGGCGCGAAAACGGCGCATGGCTGCGGATGTTCCAGAATGCAAGGAAGTGGGTGGGTTAACTGGGAGCGCCGACGTCCTCGTCGGCATCTGTCCTACAATGCCGACGAGGACGTCGGCGCTCCCAACAACCAAAATGGAAATCGGGTAATAAAAAAGGCGACCGCTTGGTCGCCTTTTTTCTGAACTTTTGAAGTTACTTTACTTGATAGTCGCTTTGGCGCGCTGCTCTCCAATTACTTTTTGCACCAACTGCTGTTGCATATGCTGAATCAATTGAGGTTTGACTTCATCAAATGAAGGCACTTTCAGGTCGCGAGTGTCCTCCAGCTTGATCACATGCCATCCGAATTGCGACTGTACCGGTGCGCTGATTTGACCTTTGCTCATCGCAACCATTGCATCGGCAAATGGTTTGACGAAGCCGCCTGGCAAAGCCCAACCCAGATCGCCGCCTTTGACGCTGGAACCGGGGTCTTGTGATTTGTCCATCGCCACATCTTCAAACTTGCTGTTTTTCAACTGCTCGGCAACTGTTTTTGCTTCAACTTCTGTTTTCAGCAGAATGTGCGAAACCTTGTATTCCTTGTTGCCGCGCTGCTGGTTGATTTTTTCATATTCCTGCTTGAGCACAGCGTCACTAACTGGATGACTCTTGAGATAGTCCTGAATAAATGCGCTCGCCAGTATGGATTGTTTGGAGAGTTCTATTTGCTGCACCACCTCAGCCTGTTTGCTCAATCCCTTTTTGTTTGCAGCCTGTGCCAGAACCTCGATGTTGATCAGTTCATCGCGTACCGCGTTGCGAAGTTCAGCGCTGTCAGGCTGGCCTTGTGCCAGTGCGGCTTTAACTCGCATATCGAGACGCGCATGGGGAATAGCTACACCGTTGACTGTTGTGGCAGATTTTGATTCTGCAAAAGCAGAGCTGGTAGCGAGTGTACTCAGCAAGGCCAGTGCAGCAATTTGAATGACTTTCAGCATGGTTTTAGTCCTAAGTAAAAATAAAATTGAAAAGAATATATCGTTAATCCTAAAAACGGCAGTTCAAGCCACAGAGATCACAGAGGACACAGAGAATGCGTGGCACTGAGAGAGTTTAGATTTTCACCTGCTGGGTGAGTCTCAACAAGTGAATAACTCATTGTTTCTGCTCTGTGATCTCTGTGATCTCTGTGTTCTCTGTGGCCAAATGCTTTTTATAGGTTAATGCGTTACTGCTTGCAACTCTTGCGGGGCCCTACACTACGCTCTGCTTCGCATAGGACAAGAACCCCTGCGGGGTGTAAGCTTTTATATTCAATGCATGAATATTATCCGGTTCCATCATTTTACCGAGTGCGGAATATATCATACGGTGCCTGGTCAGTGTAGCCTTGCCGTCAAACTGCGCAGACACGATATGCAGGGTAAAGTGGCCGCCACCGGAGCGCGCACCCTCGTGGCCTGCGTGTTTGTGGCTGTCATCCACAATGTCGATTTGCTCAGGCTGAAGAGTGGCAAGCAGGTCGTACATTTGTTCGATACGGTTCATGTTGGGAATACTTTCTTGAATGGTTTGACTTCAACTTGGGCATATACACCGGCAGCCACGTAAGGGTCAGCTTGTGCCCACTCAATTGCGGCTGCCAGTGAGGAAAACTCCGCCACAATGAGACTGCCGCTGAAACCGGCAGTGCCGGGATCATTGCTGTCGACTGCCGGAAAAGGGCCGGCCAATATCAGACGTCCTTGTTCCTGCAATGCTTGCAGGCGGGCAACGTGAGCGGGGCGTGCTGCCAGGCGCTTATCCAGGCTGTTGGGGGTATCTTGTGCGTTAATTGCATACAGCATCAGTTATTTTCCTTGTGGTCTGCTTCAATGTGTTTCGACACCATCACGGCCATCAAGATGATGAATATCAGCATAATACCGGTTGAGCCAAATAGCTTGAAATTGACCCATGTATCAGTATTATAGTTCCATGCTACATACAGGTTAAGCACGCCGAGTAAAATAAAAAAGACGCTCCATGCAAAATTCAGCTGGCCCCAGATGCGTTCCGGCAACCGCATCTTTTCTTCCATCAGGCTGCGGATCAGATTTTTTTTGAATAGCATTTTGGAAAACAGCAGCACTAGGGCAAACAGCCAATACAGGGCGGTAGGCTTGATTTTGATAAATGCCTCATCGTGTAGCAGCACTGTTGCGCCACCGAATACCACAATAATGACGAAACTTAGCCACAGCATGGTATCCACCTTGTCATGACGCCACTTAACCCAGATGATTTGCACCAGCGTTGCGATGATGGCGGTGGCCGTGGCAAACAGCACCGGTAAATGTTGCGGATCAGCCTGGTAGCCTAAATAGGTGGCAAATGCTTGGGTGGATTCCTGGCTGCTACCTGCGAGTTTGAACACAACAAAAAACAGGATGACCGGGAACAGGTCGAAGAGAATTTTCATAAGTGGTGGATTATCCGGAAGTGCTGGCAGTCTGTAAAGCAACCTTCAGCATGACCGGGTCTTATTTGGAATGCAAACACTTAGCAAGAGCTAGTATTGACCCAGATTGTCCATTAGACCAAAAAACCGTCATTCCCGCGCAGGCGGGAATCTAGTTGATTGAAATATGCCCCGCGAAGCGGGACAATGCTGCTGTTTTGACCGCTACGCGGAATGTTTTATTGCTGGATTCCCGCCTGCGCGGGAATGACGAGGCGTGGGATTATTTTGGATTGAAGGGCTAGTTATTTCGCCAATAAGTAATATTCAAGATGGCACAAATTTCAAGGAAGCTGAGTTGATGCAGTAACGCAGGCCGGTCGGTTTGGGGCCGTCTTCAAACACATGGCCGAGGTGTGCGTCGCAGAGGGCACACAATACTTCGGTGCGTTTCATGCCATATTTGTGATCGGTTCGTTCAGTAATGACATCTGCCTGTATAGGTTGCCAGTAGCTGGGCCAACCGCTGCCGGAATCGAACTTGGTGGATGAGCTGAACAAGGGCGTGCTGCAGCAGGCGCACTGGTAGCCCCCCGCCTCATGGTTGTTCCAGTACTCACCGGTGAAGGCGGGCTCTGTACCGCACTGGCGGCAGATTTTATATTGCTCGGGGGTGAGCTCTGCTTGCCAGTCTGCTTCTGACTTTTCAATTTTTTTGCTCATGATATTTCACCTTCTGGTGTTGAACGTAAGGTTCGAGTAAGGTTCGCTTCGCGATCACAATCTAACCTTACTTGTTAGGTTCTCGCCACCAAAATTGCAAGTTCCCTGCGGCCATGAAATACAGCCAAGACAACAATGCGATGTTGTTCCGCACGAAAATAAACGCAGTATGGAAAATGTTTGGCGACGACACGTCGAATGTCCTCGTGAACAACGGCAAACTGGAGAGGATGTTCAGATGCCAGCGATACACAACGGTCAATCTCAGTTATGAACTCAAGACCGAGGCCGCTTCGCTTGCTTTCATACCATGTGCTTGCTTCATTCAACTCGGCACTGGCGGCACGTTGAAAAGTGACTGGCAGGTTCATTGCCTGATTTTGGCAAGAGCGGCAGCTTTGACTTCACTCCAGGCAATCACATCGTTTGGGTTTGCCAGATGATCTGCGAGACGACGGTCGAGTTCCATTTTTTGCGTTTCTGTCAACGCCGGCGCAGCCCCACGACTTACGATGCTGTCCCAGATGGCCTCAACCAACTCGATCTGCTCGTCAACGTCGAGCACACTTGCCTGCTGTAAGAGTTGTGTGTTCATGGGCCAGCTCCATTCAAAACCAAGAAAATAATTATAGCGCGCCTCGCATTCCATGTCGAACGTATGCCTAAGGTCGGTAAGAGGCTCTACGTTTTTTGTCTCTACAGCACCTCACCGGCATGATCCGCCAACCTCGAACGTTCACCGCGCTGTAGTGTGACATGTCCGCTATGTTCCCAACCCTTGAATCTATCCACCACGTAGGTCAAACCTGAGCTGCCTTCAGACAAATAAGGCGTGTCGATCTGTGCGATGTTGCCCATGCATACCACCTTGGTGCCGGGGCCGGCGCGGGTGATCAGGGTTTTCATCTGTTTCGGGGTCAGGTTTTGCGCTTCGTCGATGATCAAAAATTTATTGAGGAAGGTGCGGCCACGCATGAAGTTGAGCGACTTTACTTTAATTCGAGAGCGGATCAGGTCGCGGGTGGCGGCGCGTCCCCAGTCGCCACTTTCGTCGTCGGACTTGTTGAGCACATCCAGATTGTCGTCCAGCGCGCCCATCCAGGGATTCATTTTTTCCTCTTCGGTGCCGGGCAGGAAGCCGATGTCTTCGCCCACTGGCACCGTTACGCGGGTGATGATGATCTCGGAGTAGCGTTTGGTTTCCAGTGTTTGCATCAACCCGGCTGCTAGCGTCAGCAGGGTTTTTCCGGTGCCGGCCTGGCCCAGCAGGGTAACAAAATCGATCTCTGGATTCATCAACAGGTTGAGCACAAAACTCTGCTCGCGGTTGCGCGCAGTGATACCCCAGACGGCATTTTTTTGATGGCTGTAGTCGGTGAGGGTGCGAAGCATCGCGGTGTCGCCATTCTGCTCGGTCACCACAGCATGAAACGGGGTGACGTCAGCGTTTTCCAGATAGACAAATTCGTTTATCAGCAGGTCTTTACATAAAGGCCCCCTGATATCATAAAAGGTATGGCCGTTTAGCGAACCCGATTTCATGTCTTTGCCGTGCGTCTCCCAAAAATCATTCGGCAATACTTTTACGCCGGTGTACAGCAGGTCGGAGTCTTCCAGCACCTTGTCGTTGAAATAGTCTTGCGCATCCATGCCTAGGGCACGGGCCTTGATGCGCATGTTGATGTCTTTGCTGACCAAGATAACGTCGCGCTTGGCTTGTTGCTTGCGCAAGAACATGACTACTGCAAGTATCGCGTTGTCGGCTTTGCCGTTGGCCAGGGTGTTGGGTAAATCCTGCGTGATGAACTGGGTCTGCAGGAACAAGCGGCCTGTTGCAGATTTATTGCCCAGCGCTTGCAGCGGCACACCTTCCTCTATGTTCAGCGAGGCGGTGCTCACCAGTGAATCAAGGAAACGGCTGGCCTGACGCGCATTGCGTGCAACCTCGGTCATGCCTTTTTTGTTGTTGTCCAGCTCTTCCAGAACGTACATCGGCACATACACATCATGCTCCTCGAAGCGGAACAGGCTGGTGGGATCGTGCATCAGTACATTGGTATCCAGTACGAATAACTTAATCGGAGACTTTTTTTCGGCCGGAGCATTGTTGGTTGGCATGGGATTCCTTTGTTAATTTAGGGTGCGGACGAAATCGAGAACTTCTTGCGCATGGCCGTTGGCTTTCAGGCCGCGCCATTCCTTACATATCTTTCCAGTAGCATCCAATACAAAAGTGCTGCGTTCTATGCCGCGCACCTGTTTGCCATACATGTTCTTCAGTTTCATTACGCCAAACTGCCCGCACACTTTCTCTTCGCTATCGGATAACAGTGCGTAGGGCAGGCTAAATTTTGCCTTGAAATTTTCGTGCGATTTCATGCTGTCACGCGAAATGCCCACGACCTCGCAGTTGGCTTTTTTGAAATCGTCATACAAGTCGCGGAACTGCTGGCTTTCGGTGGTGCAACCCGGTGTATTGTCTTTGGGGTAAAAGAAAATGACTAAAGGTTTTCCGCGAGTGGCATGAAGTTGAAATGTGGTTCCATCAGTTGCTGGGAGAGTGAAATCTGCTACTTCCATTGTGGTCATTTAGCGGTGTGCCTGAGGTGGATTGTTGACGTCATTGTTTACAAAATCATCTCGGATGGCAAGCGCTTCTTGGGCCAGCCGGTGAAAATCCTGAATATCCAGCGTGTTGAGAATAAGCTGGGGTGCTGTTTCATAATCCGGATAATGGCTGTAGATGGATTTGCTATACGCAGGATCGTAATGCATGGTCAGTAACTCGGCGATAAATGTATCCCACTGATGTTCGTTAAACATGGCCTGCCATTTTTCCAGCTGTTCATTGCTATACATGCCGCGCAATCTATCCATCTGTTGTTGCAGAAGAGCTGGGTCGTTCAAAAAGTGCTGGTACTCTTCCCGCAGCAATGCCACACGCAGTGCAGTTGAGGCTTCTAGGCGCAAACAGGTGCTGGACCACATCGCATGTATCAATGCATCGGGCACGCGTATCGTGCCAATTTTTTTGCTTTCCGATTCGACGTAAACAGGCAGGGCAGGATTGAATAATTTCAGTTGAGCCAGTACCTCGCTATCAAAACCCTTTTGTGCGGGCTGCGGCATATCAGGCATATCGCCCAATACCGAGCCACGATGTTTGGCGATCGCTTCCAGATCAAGCACCTGTGCCCCTGCTTGTTGCAAGGAGGTGAGCAAGCGGCTCTTGCCGCTGCCGGTGAGTCCGCAAATGACCTTGAAGGTAAGCGTGGCGGGCAGCACCTCCAGCTGTGCAAGTACATGGTGGCGATAACCTTTGTAGCCACCTTCGAGACGGTCGGCAGCAAAGCCTATGCTGCGTAAAATATGCGACATAGATCCGCTGCGCTGGCCGCCGCGCCAGCAATAGATCAGCGGATGCCAGTTTTTTGGCTTATCCATCCAGTGCTGCTCAAGATGATTAGCAATGTTGCGTGCGATCAGCGCGGCACCCATTTTTTTGGCTTCGAATGCGGATTGTTTATGCAAGGTGCCAACGCGCACGCGCTCCTCATTGCTCAATACCGGGAAGTTGAGCGCGCCGGGAATATGATCCTCGGCAAATTCCAATGGCGTGCGCACATCGATGATGGCATCAAACTCATGCAGTTGTTCTATGCTTGCCAGACCTGTAGATTTCACTGAATACCTGCCGGTAATGAGAAATTCGCGCAGCGAAACGTTTGTTCACTCCCCCTCCGGGGGAGGGTTACACCCGCAAGGGGTAGGCCGTGGCTGTAATGTCGCTGAAGCGACAACAGACACGCTCGGGTGAGGGAAATGGTTATAGTAAGTTTAATTTTTTGGTGTGGCATTTGGACTATGACCATTAGGACTAAATAATGAGCTGTGATTATCCTGCAAACAGCTATGGAGCGTATCTGATTGTTTGTGCGAGGTTGGAATGTGCAAGGCTTCAAGCCCATCCCAGTTGCCACTTCACTGCACTCTCCTCCTTGCTTCCGAGGCTGATGTGGATGACTACGTCGCCAAACTCAAAGCACAGTTGATCGCCGCCATCCGTGCCAGTCATATCGCCCGCATTCAATAGCGCTTGACTGCGCTGGTCACTGGCGTGCACAATGTTGTTGAATTTTTCAACAACAGGAGGATTTCTCATGGCTACCGTCAATTTCAGTGTGCCTGACGATGTCAAAGAGGCGTTCAACGCCACCTTTGAGGGGCAAAACAAGAGTGCAGTTATCGCGGGGTTGATGCGCGAAGCAGTGGAGCGTGCGCAACAAAAGGCAAACAGCCAAGCCGCTTACTTGCGAATTTTGGAACGCAGAAAGCACGCGCCCAGTATTACCGAGGCGCAGTTTCGTGCCGCCCGTGAAGAAGGCCGTCCGTGATTGTTGTAGCCGATGCCAGTGTGGCTCTTAAGTGGTTTCTTTCCGATCCTTTGACCGAAGACCACACTGATATAGCGCTGGCTATTTTTGAAGCCACAGTGCTCGGGCGCATCCAGTTGTTGCAGCCCGTACATTTCATTGCCGAAGTAGCCGCTGTTTTGGCGCGGATCAAGCCCGCAGAAGCCCAGTCTGACCTGCTGGATTTGATCGCCATTGAGCGCCGCACCGTAGACAGCCCAGAGGTCTACGCGACCGCAGTAGCGCTGGCAACCCAGCTCAACCACCACCTGTTTGACACCCTGTACCACGCACTAGCACTGGAAACCCCTAGCGCAGTGCTCGTCACAGCTGACCGCCGGTATTTTGACAAAGCCAAGCATCTTGGACAAATCATCTGGCTACCGGACTACGTGACCTAAAGCCGTAACATGAACGACGAATTTTTTATGCGTGCCGCATTAGAACTGGCGCAACAAGCAGCGCAATCCGGCGAGGTGCCGGTGGGTGCTGTGGTGGTGAAAGATGGCCAGATTATCGGGCGCGGCAGCAATGCGCCTATCGGTCGGCATGATCCATCCGCACATGCCGAGATGCTGGCATTGCGCGATGCAGCACTACATGTGGGTAATTATCGCCTTGTTGGCTGTGAACTTTACGTGACATTGGAGCCTTGTCTGATGTGTTCAGGTGTTATTTTCCATTCTCGGATTGCACGAGTCATCTACGGTGCATCTGACCCCAAAACAGGCGCTGCTGGTAGCGTGTTGAATTTATTTGAGGAGCAACGTTTGAATCATCATGCGAGTGTTGTTGGTGGTGTGCTTGCCGCAGAGTGCGGCGAAGTATTGAGCCAGTTTTTTGCGGCGCGTCGTATGCAGCAACGCGCATGAAAATCAATATTTCTCTGGCGAGCCAAATATTAGAGTTGCTGGATGATGCGGGGAATGTATTGCGCAGTTACCCGGTTTCAACTGCTTTAAACGGTGCAGGGGAAGAGTCCGGCAGCAATTGCACGCCGCGCGGCAGGCATATTATCCGCGCCAAAATCGGAGCAGGGCAGCCGCTCAATACGGTGTTTGTAGGGCGCAGGCCGAGCGGAGAAATTTATACACCACAGCTTGATGTGCAACAGCCCGATCGTGACTGGATACTCACCCGCATTCTTTGGCTATCCGGCTGCGAGGCGGGTTACAATCGCATGGGAACTTGCGACACGATGCGTCGCTATATTTATATTCATGGCACGCCGCCAGAAAGAGGCGTTGGCGCGCCCAAGTCGCACGGTTGCGTAAATATGCTGAATGAAGACTTGCTTGATCTTTTCGATAGCGTGAGCACAGGTACAATGGTGCAAATTTTTGCATAGAGAATCATAAAGTTAAAGGAAGGCAAAAGATGACCCAGTCCGGCCCACGTGAAATTATTACTCCATACAGAGCGATCCCCCTGGTAGTGCCGGAGGGAATGAAGCTTAACGAATTTTTCAACAGCACGGAAAATCTGAATGATCTGACGCACAACAACGGTTTGTTGCGGAACTCGGAGAACCTGCTGCTGTATCGCAAGGCGCTGGGGCATAGCACGGCTTTTGATTGTTCAATTATTTACAACACCTCAAATATCGTCCTTGATCCCCTGGGACGCCCGGTGCGCCGTACCCAGGTGCCGGACAATGTGAAGCATGTATGGGATAGGATGAACCAGATCATCATCGAATACATGCTGGAACTCTATCCTGATCCTGACGAGGCGCTGATACTGGCTGGCGAAGCGAGCCTTGATTCGACCTGGCCACTGACTTCACCCGGCGTGCCCAGTATCCGCATGCTGCACAACCATTTTATTGTTTTTCCCAAGGATGTGTTGCGCAACGCAAAGCTGGCCGATGCCAACAATCCCAATCTTACCGATGGCGGGCAGCACAGCCTGTTTCAGGCATATATGCATGATGTATACCGTGAATTTTTCGACCGTGCACTGAATTTGAAAATTCTCAAACCAGCAAGCGAGGCTGACGCCCGCATCGGCCTTACCGGCTATCCGCAGGGCTTGCCCAGTTGGGAAATACAGGGCGGCGCAGCTGCGCTCAAGGACGTGCATTTCTGGGCGGAATACGATGCGGTTCTGAAAGGTTTTATCGACTTCTATCGCACTTTCTTTTCGCAGGTCTCGACGCGCAACGCGCCGATGCTGCCGGATATTTATTATCCGGAACAAGTAGAAAGCGTGCTGCTGTTCAACAATGACTTTTTGAAGACGGCAAAGAAGGTGCGCGACCACTGCATTGTGGATGCCAAATATGCCAACTCGATACGCTGGCAGCCCGCATTCAAGCAACTCATCTATCGCAATGATGCCGGCAAGCTGATCGTCACCATTAGCCAGAATTCCATCGGCAATGCGATTACCGAGTTGCTGGGTGTGGTGGTGAGCAGAACGCCGGATGCAGAGGCCTACGGTAAGCTGGAGCCAAAACTAATCGAGCGTTTGCTGGAAGTGAGAAGACGTTTGGTAGAAGCCGATCTGGGTGAGGGGATCGCCACAGCATACTGGCCCAAGGAATAAGTTTAGGGCACCTCTATAAATACCGTCGTCCCCGCGAAGGCGGGGATCCAGATGCTTGATTAAACTGGATTCCCGCCTTCGCGGGAATGACAAAATATGAATTATTAGAGATGCCCGTAAATTACACATTCAAAGTCGGGAATATCGCCATGCGTGATCGTACTTCTTTGGTGTTGGAACTGATCAAAAATCCCAAAACAGTAAGCGCTGTTTTGCAGGAGCTGGCTGAGCACGGATGGTACTGCGAAGAACATCTGGCGGTGGTCACCAAGCGGGGTGTGCTGGACGTTCTCAAGCAGTTTTCGGGTGCAATTATACTGTTGCTGAAATCACGTCATGGGCGAATGCAGTAGGCGGAAGGACAGATATTGGATTTGAATTTGGGGCCGATGGTGTAGTGGAAGAATCGCTATATTGGCTCGCTCACCCTGAACTTAATGGAGTGGTCAATAAAGAGTTGTGTGAACGCATCGTGGCCCTGTATGAGCGGCGCACGGTTAAACGCTGTTAGAGCGCATGTTTAACGTTTCCATTGCTTCTATCGCAATCTCCCGCACTTCTTCGTTAGGATCTGCTAGGCATGCTTCAATATATGGCAATGCGGCTGCACTGCCGGTGAGGCCAAGCAGGTGGCATGAGTCGGCCCGCACACGATGATCGGTATGGTGGGTGAGCTCGGCGAGTTGCGGAATCAAGTTCTGTAATTCCGGTTTATTGGCGTAAGCTTCAATCAGCGCGCTGATGCCAAGACGCACATCGATATTGACATCTGGATTGGCGACAATCGCCAGCAGAGATTTGAGGCGATGCGTATCTTCAGCGATAAATACCACAGCTTTGTTGAAACCGCCTTGTTTCAGTAAATGCTCAACATAGTGCACTGCACCATCTTCACTGCTCGCCCATTCTACCCATAGGCTTAACTCTGCAAGTGTCTGCGCACCCGTCAGCGTAAAAGGCCCCAGCCGCAACCACGGTGCGGCGCGCACGCCATATTCCGCTGCCTGTTCAGGGTGGGCGGCAACATTTACCACGGTCAGCTTGCCGATGAGAGTTTGCTTGACTAGCTCGCTCAGGCCTTGCATGACCACAGGGCAGTGGATGCAAGCCGGGGCAATAAAGAGAAGGGCGTCAGGGGGAGTGGCAGACATGGGTGGAAATTAAAAAATATACAATATAATCAATATGTTGCAAATAACCTAGGTCTAAGTCATACTGGCTGCTAGTTTTAAAAATGGCTGGCAATCAGCATTAATCCCAGATTGACCATTAGAGAAAACATCCCTTCCCCCTGACAGAGAGAGGGTCGATGCGAAGAATCGGGGACCCACCGGCGTACCCCTTGCGGGTGAAAGGGGAAGGGACTTGGGCTCTAATTGACAATCTGGGTTAGTCGTTTTTTGTTGTCTGCGTCTTTACGGATGTTGGCATTTTGATGACATTGCTCTTTTTGGGCTCGTCGGTATAGTGGGGTTTTTCATTCCTGTTGGGTTTTTCTAAAGCGGCCAGCTCTGCTTCACGTTCGGAAATCAAGCCAAACAGATCGCGAATGTCATAAATTGTGCTTTCTTTTAAAGGGTGAGGCTGGCCGGGCGCAGGGGTGGCGTCCTTTACAATGTTGGCGAGTACTTTGCGTAGTACTCTCATTATGCGCAGTTCTTTGGATACATTTTCATCGTTCACTGTAAGTCTCCGGTCTTTAAATAATAGTTTTGAAATAGTGGCTTTATCTGGGAAAGGGTGGCTAGCTAAATCTCGCCCATTCTCCTGTTTGCTTGATTGCTATGTCAAGCAAACAATAGGCAGTAGAAGGGTAAGGTGTAGGGTTATGTCCTTCTTTTCCTCAGGTCTGCCTATAGTTACTTCAAATAGGTTACTTAAACATTCATGAAATTCTCATTCATGAAATTCTCCTGTACTTGGACATGGACTCTGGTAGTATTCGCGCGCCGCAATACTAGCTCACCATTCAGCGCGGCCGAACTTTTATCTGGCAGGACTGCTTCTCCGAATTGCGATTACAGCAAAATAATTTGTTGTGGTTTTAAAGTTTAAAACAAATTATTACATAGAGCCTGCGCGTGCGATATTACATTTAAATTTTTCTTGTAATAGCCATTCTCCTACATGCCAATGCGCAAACCGCGCCCGATGGTGCAGCGCTTCGCCAGCATATTAAATAATGGAACAGCACATGAATGAGACAGTCATGACACTCGCATCCCAGGCCGCGCCAGAGCCAGTTTTTACGCTGCTGTTCGTTGACGATGACGTCAGTATCCTTGATTCCTTGAATAGATTGTTTCGTCCATTTGGCTATCACATATTAACGGCGGAAAGCGCTGCGCAGGGGTTTGAAATCATGGCAAACGTAGCTGTTGATCTGGTCGTTTGCGATATGCGCATGCCGGAGATGAATGGCGCGCAGTTTTTTGAGAAGGCCAGGGAAAAATGGCCGGAGACAGTGCGTATCCTGCTCACCGGCTATTCCGAAATCGGTGCCGCCATCGATGCCATCAACAAGGGGGAGATCTATCGCTATATATCCAAACCGTGGGAAGACGATGAGATTGAGCTGGTGATCAAACATGCGTTGCAGCAGAGGGTGCTGGCACGCAAAAAACTACGTCTGGAAGAGTTGTCGCAGAGGCAGCATGAAGAACTGCCTCAGGGCAACGAGTTGCGACGGGTCGAGATAGAGCAAAAGCTGGCGTGCCTGACACCACGCGAGCGTGAAGTGCTGGACATACTGGTTGCAGGCAAGGGCAACAAGAT
>JBCKTZ010000005.1:0-49574 GCA_038925245.1 Gallionellaceae bacterium | reverse complement strand
GCTAACATTTGTTCCGGTTATTCCATGCAACGATATTGATGGCGCCTCTAGAAAAGCCGTCGTCCCCTCTCTGGATTTAACGACGGGCGGAAATGATAAAGTGTGGTAAGCAGGCAATCCGCGAAGCGAATGCTCGCAAAATATCAATTTTTAACCTGTTCACCAGCCTGTTGCAACTGCTGGGTTTTATGAATAACAACGAATAACTAACCAGGACATCCCATGAAAGAAGCAGTCGAACAAGCCCTAGAAAAAACCATGTTTGCCAGCCGCTGGTTGCTGGCGCCCTTTTACCTCGGACTGGTGCTGGGCATTGTCCTGCTGCTGTACGCGTTCGGGCTGGAATTGGTGCACCTCGTGACTGATGTTGTGGCGGGCAAGGGAAATGTCGTGATCGGCATCCTGTTGCTGGTGGACTTGACGCTGCTCGCCAACCTGCTGATTATCATTATTTTCGCGGGCTACGAGAACTTCGTCTCCAAGATCAATTGCGGCGATCATGAAGACCGGCCGGACTGGATGGGACATGTGGATTTCACTGATCTCAAGATGAAGCTTATCGGCTCCATCATCGCCATCTCCGGCATTGACCTGCTCAAGGCTTTTGTCAACCTAGAGAATTACACCAATGAACAGTTGGCGTGGAAGGTGGGCATCCATTGCACCTTCCTTTTGTCCGGCCTGGTTTTTGCCATTATGGATCGATTGAGCGTTGCCAAGAAAAGCCTAGCTAAATCGCATTGATTGGGCAATAAATCTGTCAGTGAAATATTGATGAGAAATATCGGCGAAATCTGAATTTTTAGAGGTGCCCATTAGGCTATAAGCGGAGTAGGGTGATTTACATTTAATTGCCTGTTTTGATCTGATCAATAATTATGCTGGATTGAGGCTCAACATGGCATAATGTGAATATGAAAGAAATCCTTCAATACCTCAAAACACATGGCGAGCGGCTCGATAGCGAGATTGCCGATGCTATGGGCATCTCCCTTGTTAAAGTGAGGCTTCAATTGTCAGAGCTTGCTAGCAAAGGGGAGATTATGACGTGCCATTCGATCAGGTTTGAGAAGGGCAAGCAAATTGAGGGAATAAGATGCAGATTGTCCGGATATATTCCTCCTGCAGCGCCGGGCAGAAAACCCAAGTCAATAAAGATTTCCTGATTAGAACAGAAGCACCATCATGCAGCACTCACACTTTGAGATTCAATCATGGGACGGCGCAATCATTACAGTGTCTATGTGATCGAGTTGTCAAAAGACGTATTTTACGAAGCCAAGTTCAAGAAGTGCAATCCGGATTACATCGCAGGCAAGCCATGTGTATACGTCGGCATGACGGGTTTGGATCCTGATTTACGATTCGATAAACACAAGGCTGGTATCCAGTCCAATAAATACGTTAAACAATACGGGCTGCGCTTGTGGCCCGACCTCTACGAGGCTTATAACCCGATGTCCTATGATGCTGCGCTGGATATGGAGGTGGAGCTGGGCATTAGTCTGCGTGAAGCCGGGGTTGGTGTTTGGCAGGCGTGAGGTAGATTAAGATAGCGATCCGCATGGACAACCCAAACAAGGGGTTACTCACCCTTGTAATTATTGTCAAGTCAGGCAGGTGACTAGAAGCTATATTTCAGCCCGGCCTGTATCAGCTGCGGGCTGCCTGGCAGGATGCCGCGCGTGCGATCCACGATGTAGGTCTTGTCGGCAAGGTTTTTCACCGTAACGAACAGCGTGGGTTTAGTTCCCCGCCCCTAGGGGCGCTTTTGGTAGGGTGCGTCTCACGCACCATGGTGCGCACGGCGCACGCAATACCCCGCTGCTTGCGGCGGGGTGGTTTAGTTAAATTGATAATAATCAATATGTTGATTGTTTTTGGCAAGTGAACCTAAAAACCTGTAAAAAGCATTTGGCCACAGAGATCACAGAGATCACAGAGTAGAAGCGATGAATTATTCACTTGTTGAGACTAGCCGAGCAGGTGAAAAGCGGACTCCCTTGGAGTGCCCGCATTCTCTGCACCCGCAAGGGGTAGGCTGTGGTTGTAAGGGGCTGAAGCCCCAACAACTACGCTCTGGCTTGAACTAAGATTTTAGGAGGAATATGAAATGCAGAATGTTGCTGTTGGCTTAGTAGTTTAGTACGAGTTTTGTTCTGGAAAGTGCAGGATTGTTTGCAAAATAGCTTTTAATGCCGCCCAGAATCGCAAGCGCCATTTTTTCCTGGAAGTTGTTGTCGTTCAGTCTGGCTTCTTCGGCGGGATTGCTGATGAAGGCGGTCTCGATCAGTATCGAAGGAATGTCGGGTGATTTGAGTACTGCAAATCCGGCTTGTTCGACTTTGCCACCGTGCAGGGTGTTGATGCCACCCAATTCTCCCAGTACGTGTTTTGCCAGTTTCATGCTGTCGCTGAGGGTGGCGGTTTGCGACAAGTCCAGCAGGGTGCGTGCGAGGTAGGGATCTTTTCCGGCAATGTTCACGCCGCCGATGAGGTCGGCCTCATTTTCTTTCTTTGCCAGCCAGCGTGCAGCTGTGCTGGTGGCTCCGCGTTCTGACAGGGCAAACACCGATGATCCGTGTGCATGCGGCTTGACGAAAGCATCTGCATGGATGGAGATGAATAAATCAGCCCGTGCCTGGCGCGCTTTATTAATGCGGACATCCAATGGCAGGAAATAATCGCCATCGCGAATCAGCACGCCGCGCATGCCGGGGCTGTTGTCAATTTGCTGCTTCAGTTTGCGCGCAATGGATAAGGTGATATTTTTTTCGTTGGTGCCACTAGGGCCTCGTGCGCCTGGATCTTCGCCGCCGTGGCCGGCATCAATGGCAATAATGAGGATGCGCCCACTTCTTTCAGTGCGGTCGTGAGGCTTTATATTTTCGGGAATTACAAAGGGGGGGAGAGTGGCGATTTGCGGGACTGGCTTGGCGGGCAATTCATTTTTTGGAGCTGTACTGCTTGTGTTTGCCGACATGCTCGCACTGTCGGGTTGCGGGGTATGCAGCGCGATGCCTGCTGATTGCAGCAATGCCAACAGGTGATCGACAGGGTGCTCCGGGAAAATATCCAGTACCAGTCGATGCTCGTATTCTGCAACCGGCTTGAGGTTGAATAGCTGAGGTTTTATCTCGGTTTTTAAATCCAGTACCAGGCGCACCACGCCGGGTTTAAAGCGGCCGACACGCGCACTTTTAATGTAAGGGTCGTCATTGCCGATTTTTGTATTCAGGGAGTTCAATATCTCATTGATATCCACGCCTTCCAGATCAATGACCAGACGTTCGGGATTCTTGATGGTGAATTGTTTGTAGCTTATTGCCTGATTGGATTCTATGGTGATGCGGGTGTATTCCTGTGCTGGCCACACCCGAACGGCGCCGATAGCAATGGCAGCCTGTGCATGTGAAATCCACAAAATCGATAATACTGCGCTTAGTTTTATAAGCTGTTTAAGCATTCCCTGCCTGTATCCGTGTGTGCATGTACGCTTATGTTACGCCCTTCAGACAGAATTTCGAAGATAATTTCAATGTCTGCTTGAGGTAGCAAACCGGTTGCCTGCTCAGGCCACTCCACTAGGCAGATATTTTTTCCGTCAAACTCATCGTTAAATCCGGCGGTTTCCCATTCCGAAGCATCGCGAAAGCGGTATAAATCGAAATGGCGGAAGTTAAAGCCACCGACTTGGTATTGCTCAAGCAGGGTATAAGTAGGGCTCTTTACCCGGCCTTGATAACCGAGTGAATTGAGCAATGCCCGCACAACTGTAGTTTTTCCCGCGCCCAGATCGCCGCGCAAATATATCACCATGCTAGGTATAAGCGCTTTGGCCAAGCGTGCCGCAAATACGGCGGTTGCGGCCTCATCAGGCAAGTTAATTGCGAGCTTCCACCCGGAGGCGGAATGCCTGCTTACTTCACTTCGGCTATCATGTGGATTATGCAAAACGAGTTACCTAAACAAATCGATTATGTGGCCTTTGCTACCCAAATAAAAAAATGGGGAGCCGAACTTGGTTTTCAGGCGGTGGGCATTGCCGATACCCATCTGGGTGCTGCCGAAGCAGGCTTGAAACAATGGCTGGCACTTGGCTATCACGGTGCAATGGATTATATGGCAAAACATGGAAGCAAACGCAGCCGTCCGGCGGAGTTAATTCCGGGGACCTTGCGTGTGATTTCGGTGCGTATGAACTACTATCCGCCCAATAGCCGAGATGCGTGGGAAGTGATTAAAGATGGTGAGCGTGCTTTTATTTCCCGTTATGCACTGGGGCGTGATTACCACAAGGTGTTGCGCAACCGGCTGGAATCGTTGGCACGAAAAATTCGTGCTGAAGCTGATTGTAATTGTCGAGTATTTACCGATAGCGCACCTGTGCTTGAAGTGGCATTGGCCGAGAAAGCGCACCTAGGCTGGCGCGGAAAACATACGCTGTTGTTGACGCGAGAGCATGGATCATATTTTTTTCTGGGAGAAATTTATACGGATCTGCCATTGCCTACAGATAGTGAAATGACGCAAAGTGTAGTGCCAAAAAACCACTGCGGTACCTGTACTGCCTGCATCGATATTTGCCCTACACAGGCCATTGTTGCACCATACCAAGTGGATGCGCGGCGTTGCATCTCTTATCTCACTATTGAGCTGAAAGGCAGTATTCCGGTGGAATTTAGGACAAATATTGGCAACCGAATATATGGTTGCGATGACTGCCAGCTGGCCTGCCCATGGAATCGTTTTGCACAAATATCGTTGGAGCAGGATTTTGCAGTAAGGCATGATCTGGACGATATACCGCTGACGGAGCTGTTTGCCTGGGATGAAAAAACTTTTCAGGAAAAATTTGCCGGAAGTGCGGTATATCGCATCGGCCATGAGCAATGGCTGCGCAATATTGCGGTAGCCTTGGGCAATGCGCCTGCCAGTGAGAAAGTACGAAGGGCTTTGCAATCAAGATTGCAAAGCCCTTCGGAGGTGGTTCGAGAGCATGTGCTGTGGGCATTACAGCAGCATCATTAGATTTTTAGAGGTGCCTATTGTCCTTGTGGGGCATGATGCAATTCTTCCACCCGATCTTCAGGTTTTATCGCGTGCTTGCTAAACCAGCCTTGGTTCATTTCCAGTGCGTATAAGGCATATCCCTTTGAGCCGTGCAAATGTATGGTATTGGCTTGCATCTCGGCGAGATCAATTATTCTGCCATCGGCAGCAATAAAGGCAATTGAAAGTGGAATGGGCGTGTCTTTCATCCAGAACGTGTATTTTCCGGGCACTGGAAACACAAAAAGCATCCCGCAGTTTTCGCATAGCCGGACGTTTTTCATCAAACCACGTTCTCGGCTTTGTGGTGTGTGAGCGACAGTGGCGCGTATGCTGTGCGAGCCAATGCGCAATGTGATCTCTTCACTAAGAGCGGATTGCAGTGGTGCAAAGATTAGAAGAAAAATAGTGATGAGCAATCTCATTGCAACAGTTTAGCAGTTTTTTGGTAAAATATTATCAACGCGATAAAGGTAAGCCTAATGAATCCATTGCTTGTATTTGATATAGAAACCATCCCCGACATTGCTGGCCTGCGCAAGCTGTATGAGCTTGATGGGAAGGTGAGCGACAATGATGTGGCCGAGATGGCATTTCAGATGCGCAGACAGAAAACCGGCACTGATTTTATCCAGCATCATCTTCAACGCGTGGTCGCCATTTCTTGTGTGTTGCGTGAAGGCGACAACTTCCGTGTATGGTCGTTGGGTGGGCTTGAAGATGACGAAGGCAGCATCATACAAAGATTTTTTGACGGCATCGACAAATACACGCCGCAAATTGTGTCATGGAATGGCAGTGGTTTTGATTTGCCTGTGTTGCATTATCGTGGCTTGATACACGGCGTGCAGTGCGCCCGCTATTGGGACATGGGTGAGGATGACAAAGACTTCAAGTGGAATAACTACATAAGCCGTTATCACTCACGTCATACTGACTTGATGGATTTGTTAGCCATGTATGGCGGACGCGCAAATGCACCGCTGGACGATCTGGCAAAACTGATCGGTTTCCCCGGCAAAATGGGCATGGATGGCAGCAAGGTATGGGAAGCCTACCAGCAGGGGAAGCTCAATGAAATACGCAATTATTGTGAAACCGACGTGGTGAATACTTTTCTGGTGTATGCGCGTTTCCAATTGATGCGCGGCCAATTTACAAAGGCGCGCTACGACAAAGAATGCGAGCTGGTACGCAGTACCTTGAGCAAGTCTGACGAGCCGCACTGGGCTGAATATCTCGCACAATGGTCAAACAACCAGGCTGAGACGTGAAAATATTACGCTGGTCATGGTTAGGTTTTGGCTTGGTCTGGGTGATAGTGGTTTTTTACTTGTCGCTGATGCCGCATCCGCCTCAACCCATGAACTTCTGGGGTGCCGACAAACTTCAACACGCGCTGACTTATTGGCTGCTGATGCTGTGGTTTTGTCAGGTTTACAGGCAGCGAACATCGCGCATGGTGTTGGCAATGGCACTGGTTGCAATGGGTATTGCCATTGAATATCTGCAACGCGAGACCGGTTACCGCTTATTTGAATACGCCGATATGGCGGCCAATGCAACCGGCGTGGTAGTGGGCTGGGTGTGGGCTCGCACAGGTTTGGGGCGGGTGTTTGCATATCTTGAACATCGTGTTGCCGAGAAGAACTGGTAGGCTTGAATTCTCGGTTTTTTAATCACTAAGGGTTCAGACCCCTCGCTTCGCTCTCCCCGCCGCTAGTGGCGTATTTTGGTAGGGTGCGTCAAACGCACCATGGTGCGCACGGTGCACCCACACAATACCCCGCTGATTGCGGCAGGTTAGTTTATTTCCCTCTTATTTTTTGCTTTATCCGAATAGGGTAAATGCGTGAACTTTTATACAACAATTGAATATGACAACAAGCACTCCACAAACCGAAGTCGTAACTGTCGAATCGCTAGACCAGGAAGGCCGGGGCATTGCACATGCCGAAGGCAAGGTAATTTTTATTGAGGGTGCTTTACCCGGTGAACGTGTCACCTATAGCACCTATCGCAAAAAGCCCAGCTACGAGTTGGCCAAGGTAGACAGGATCATCAAGCAATCATTCATGCGAGTCGTACCCAAGTGTGTGCATTTCGGTGTGTGTGGTGGCTGTTCCATGCAACATCTGGATGCGCGTGCACAGGTAGCGGTTAAGCAGCGCATCCTTGAAGATAATTTGCAGCGCATCGGCAAGGTTAAACCGGAGCGTGTGTTGCAGCCCATCTATGGTGAGACCTGGGGTTATCGTCAGCGTGCGCGCTTGTCGGTGCGTCATGTGCTGAAGAAAGGCAAGACGCTGGTGGGTTTTCACGAGAAAGGCAGCCGCTATGTGGCGGACATGCAGCACTGTGAAATTCTGCCGCCAAAGATATCCAAACTGTTGCCGCTGTTGGCGAAAATGAATGAAGGCCTGTCGATACGCGACGATCTGCCGCAGATCGAACTCGCAGTCGGTGAGCATGTGGACGTGCTGGTGTTACGCATCATGAAGCCGCTCTCGTCTGAAGACGAAGTGACTATCAAACAGTTTGCCGATACACACCAGGTGCAGTTCTGGCTGCAAACCAAGGGGCCGGAAACAGTGGTTCCGTTTTACCCGCTGGATGCGCCCGCACTCAGTTACAGCATGCCTGAGTTTGGTATTACTATGCCATATTCACCCATCGACTTTACCCAAGTAAACAGCACACTGAATCGTTTGATGATGAGCCGTGCCATGCGTCTGCTGTCGCCGCAGCCGGGCGAGCGCATCGCCGACTTCTTCTGCGGGTTAGGCAATTTTACGTTGCCGATAGCGCGCAGTGGTGCACAGGTTGTTGGCATTGAAGGCAGCGCTTCGCTACTAAAACGGGCTGCACAGAATGCCGAGTACAACGGCCTAAGCGCCAATACACAGTTCAGTGTGATGAACCTGTTTGAGATGAATGAAGAAGCGTTGGCCAAGCTGGGGCATTTCGACAAAATGCTGATTGACCCGCCGCGCGACGGCGCTTTTGAACTGGTCAAAGCCTTGGGCGCGAATTCGCCACAGCGTATCGTGTATGTGTCGTGCAATCCCGCCACGTTGGCGCGTGATGCAGAGGTACTGGTGCATCAAAAGGGTTACGTGCTCAAGGCAGCGGGGGTAATGAACATGTTTCCGCATACCTCGCATGTGGAATCCATCGCGTTGTTTGAGAAGCAATAAAAAAAGCGGCCTAGGCCGCTTTTTTATCCCAAACAGTCCATTAACCACGTCATTCCCGCGCAGGCGGGAATCCAGCAATAAAACATTCTGCGAAGCGGAGAGAGTGTGTTGTTGGGGCTTCAGCCCCTTACAACCACAGCCTACCCCTTGCGGGTACAAATCAGTCATGTAGTCCCGCTTCGCGGGGCATATTTCAATCAGCTGGATTCCCGCCTGCGCGGGAATGACGGCTTTTTTGCCTAATGGACAATCTCGGTTCGTTGCTCTTGCTAACTATCAATCGCGGTCGCCGCCAAACGCCATCAGCAGGCTCAGTAGGTGAATGAAAACATTGTAGATGCTCAGATACAAGCCCATGGTAGCCATGACATAGTTGGTCTCGCCGCCATGAATAATCCGGCTGATGTCATACAAGATGTAAGCCGAGAATATCATTACGGCAATAGCTGAGATGGTCAGTGACAGTGCAGGGGTGGCGAATAAAATATTGGCCAGCGATGCTACTACCAACAGGATCACGCCGATAAACAGAAACTTACCCATGAAGCTGAAGTCTTTCTTGGTTACTGTCGCAATCGTAGCAAGACTAAAGAAAATCAGCCCGGTACCACCGGCGGCCATGCCCACCAACTTGGCGCCGTTACTTAGATGCAGGGCATGCTGCAGAATCGGCCCGAGAAAAACGCCAGCTACAAAAGTGAAGCCCAGCAGCATCGCGATGCCCCATACGCTATTGCGCAGTGCAGAAACAGCAAACAACAAGCCCATCATCACAGCAAACATCAATAGCGGAGCCATGATAGGGTACTGCGCCATAAACGAAAAGTTGGCGGAAAGCCCGACGAATGCGCCGATGATGGTAGGGATCATGGTGAGCGCCAGCAGCGTATAGGTATTACGCAATACCTTGTTTTGCTCCAAGGATAGAGTGCTCGGTAGCGAGATAGTTTGATATTCCATAGATTTTCTCCAAGTCATAGATTGAGTAGCAGGCATAAGAGTATCGAATGCGGGTAAAAGTTGCAATAGTTCTATTTTTTGTAGCTAAAATATTTCATGGAGAAGCTTTGAATTAATGGCAGATATCTGTATCATGCGCGCTCTTGGAGGTTTGGGTGAGTGGTTTAAACCAGCAGTCTTGAAAACTGCCGAAGGGAAACCTTCCGTGAGTTCGAATCTCACAGCCTCCGCCAGAATACTGTATCACCTCGTTTCAAAATACCCATTAAACCCTTTGATAACACGGCACTCAGCGAATTGTCTTGTGTCGTCTTGTCGCATCGTTTATCATCTAATCGCAAGTTTTATGGTGGGTTGGATGGTGGGTGTACTTTTGGGGGGGTAGGATTGATGCCAAAAATAGCGAAGGAACTACAGTGAACGGCGTACAAATCCAAGTGCAATAGCTAATTGGCAAATGTAGCAGCCATCTTTTGGGGAGCGCGTAATGGAACCATATCAAATTCTGATCGTTGACGATGATCCCTTGCAGCTTCAACTTTTTCGCGACCTGTTGGAGACCTCCGACATGGAGTTTCAATTGGAAGAGGCGAAAAACGGTCAGGAAGCCCTGCATAAAGTGACCCTGCACAATTTTGACGTGATCCTCACCGATAAATACATGCCCATCCTTGATGGTGACGAAGTGTGCCGGCGTATCCGCAAAGACGAAGCCTTGCGTTTGATCCCCATCATCATGGTCACTGGCGCCGATACCAATGAAGAACTCGCCAAAAGTTTCTCTGCAGGTGCAACCGACTTTGTGCGTAAACCCTATAACCCGCCGGAACTCTTCGCCCGCATCAAATCCGCCGTACGAAACAAACGTCTGACCGACCAGCTGGATAGTGCAGATTCCCTGTTGTTTGCGTTGGCGCGCATGGTTGAAGCCAAGGACGAAACCACCGGTGATCACTGCACGCGTCTGACCCACATGGGGTCGGTATTTGGTGAATTCCTGGGTTTGGATGAGATACAGATTGAGGCCTTGCGTCGCGGCGGAGTCCTGCACGATATTGGCAAGTTGGGTATACCCGACAGCATCCTGCTCAAACCCGGCGCTTTGACTGACGCCGAATGGGTCATCATGCGCACGCACACCACCATTGGTGCAAACTTGTGTTCAAGCCTGGGCAGCATGAAGCACGTCATCCCCATTATCCTCAGTCACCATGAGCGCTGGGATGGCAGTGGTTATCCGAACGGTCTTGCCGGAGAAAATATTCCCTTGCTCGCGCGGATATTTCAATTGCTCGACATCTATGACGCACTCGCCTCCGAGCGCCCCTATAAAAAATCCATGAGCCGCGAAAAAGTAATTGCCATCATGGAAGAAGAAACCGCCAATGGCTGGCGCGACCCCGTGCTAACCGCAAAATTAATTAATTTGATCAAAACACAGCCAGAATTATTGCATCTGCCCGAAGGCAATATTCAAACCAAAGGCACTCAGATTTTTGAGTCCATTCTCGCGGCGTCCTGACAGGGGGTCTAAGTTAAAAAAATTTCAAACAACCAAAACCAAATACCGAGAAAGGTCAAAACCGCTCAAAAAAACCAGCACCCTCTACAATTTAACCTTGTATCAGGCTTTAGCCCGTATCATTAACGCTCCATAAGGAGGCAGGAATGAACGGAGACAACAACAATGCCAGGTCCGGAAAAGTTATCCAGGCGCTGCTGGTGGATGACGACAAGTGCACGCTCGAATTTGTCGGCGACCTGCTGCGGGAACTGGGCGTGATGAGTGTCACCACAGTGATGGACGGCGACCCAGGGCCTGGTGGCCTTCGATCGTGCAGCCCACAAACCGGAGCTGATCCTGTGCGACCTCCACATGCCGGGACAGGACGGCTTCCAGTTCATGGCGGGCTTGGCCGGGCGTGGCTATCGCAGGGGGGCATCCTGATCTCCGGCCAGGACGCGCGTACGCTCAAATCGGCCACCCTCATGGCCCAATTCCACGAGTTAAATATTCTGGCGACGCTGGAAAAACCGGTTGACAAGCTGGACAATATGGGTGAAGGCATCGTGAACATCTCCGCTAGCGGCATGATTGAACTGTTCAACCCAGCGGCGGAGCGCATATTCGGCTACCGCAGCGAAGGAGAAGAATGATGGATTTACCCAAGATCGAGATTCCGGTGCTGCGCGCCGACGACACGACTCAGCGTAGCGTGATGCCGGCGGGCGAGCGCGGCAGCGTGCTGATTGTGGACGACACGCCGGCCAAGCTGGTGGCGCTGGGCGCCATCGTCTCGAGCATGGAGCTGGAGATCGTGACGGCAAACTCAGGCGCGGAGGCTTTGCGCCTGATACTCAAGCGAGATTTCGCCGTGATCCTGCTCGACGTCAACATGCCGATGATGAACGGCTTCGAGACCGCCACGCTGATCCGCAGCCGCCCGCGTTCGGAGCACACGCCGATCATCTTCGTCACCGCCGAGGCAAACTCGGACACCGAGCGCATCAGTGGCTACACGCTGGGCGCGGTGGATTTCATCTACTCGCCGATCATCCCCGAAGTCCTGCGCGCCAAGGTGCGGGTGTTCGTCGACATTTTTTACCTTCAACGCCAGGTACTGCTCCACAACGAGCAATTGGAAAGCCTGGTAGCGCAGCGCACCGCTGCGCTGACCAAGGAGATCGCCGAGCACAAGCAGGCGCAAGACGAAATCCTGAGTGCCAAGGTGGCCGTGGCCATGGCCAACAACGCCAACGAGGCCAAGAGCGCATTCCTGGCCAACATGAGCCACGAAATCCGCACGCCGATGAACAGCATCATTGGCATGGCCCATCTGGTACTCAAGACCGAACTGAGCCCCAAGCAGCGCGACTACATCGCCAAGATCCAACTGTCCTCCAAGCACCTGCTGGGCATCATCAACGACATTCTGGATTTCTCCAAGATCGAAGCCCACAAGCTTGTCTTGGAAACGCTGGATTTCGATCTGTCGTCGGTGGTCAGTGATATTTCCAGCCAGTTGTGGGACAGCGCCACGGCAAAGGGTCTGGGACTTATTTTTGACATCGACCCCAAACTGTCCCAGACACTGCAAGGCGACCCCTTGCGGCTGCGGCAGATACTGCTCAACTACATCGGCAATGCAATTAAATTCACCCATCAGGGCAAGATCATCGTGTACGCCAGAATTCTCGAAGAGGCGGCTAGCGGCTGGCTGGTGCGCTTCGACGTGCAGGATACCGGCATTGGCATGACTGACGCACAAATGGCCAGGCTCTTCCAGTCCTTCCAGCAGGCGGATACCTCGACCACGCGCAACTATGGCGGTACCGGACTCGGACTGGCCATCAGCAAGCAGCTTGCCGAGTTGATGGGGGGCGAGGTCGGCGTGAAAAGCCGGCCAGCCCATGGCAGCACCTTCTGGTTTTCGGCCCGGCTGGGCCGCGGCACTGACAAATCGGCGTCGGCGCAAGAAGCGCTGCCACCGGTTGACCTGAGCCTGATCAAAGGTGCCGCCGTCCTGCTGGTGGAAGACAACCTTTTCAACCAGCAAGTGGCCGGGGAACTGCTGGAAGAAGCCGGCGTCGCCGTCACCATTGCCAATAACGGACAGGAGGCCCTAGATTGGCTGCTTAAAGCGCACTTTGACTGCGTGTTGATGGATATCCAGATGCCCGTGATGGATGGCTTGGAGGCCACCCGGCAGATTCGCGCCAACCCGGCCTTGTCTTCCACATGGGTGATCGGCCTGACCGCCAACGCCGGGCAAGAAGATCAGACACGCTGTTTTGACGCCGGCATGAATGCCTTTTTGAGTAAACCCATCGAACCCGAGCAGCTCCTCGCCGTGCTGGCCGCCTGTCTGGCGCAGCAACCCGGCCAGAGCAAGCCAGCTCACGCCGCCAGCACGGCTGCTGCCCAGCCCCTGACACCCGCAGCGATCGACGACGCAGCGGCTGGCTATGCCGGTGTCATCGATCTGGTCGTGCTGGCCAAAATCGTAAGCCATAACCCGGAGAAGATTCGCAAGTACGCCCTGATGTTCGTGTCATCCATGCACGACACCCTGGCCGAGGCCGAGGCCACGCTGGCACAAGCAGACATGGTGGGCGTGGCTGCCCTAGGCCACCGCGCCAAGTCGTCGGCCAGAACAGTCGGGGCGATGGGTTTTGCCGACCTGTGCCAGGCCTTGGAGCAATGCAAACTTGCCGTAGATTACGGCAAGGCGTACGACATCGTCACGAAAATGCAGATATTGCTGGAACGGATATCCGAGCAAATTGACAAGGAACTCAATGAACCAAGGTCTTCCGACCTCAAGTTTCCCGAAGAACACCCGATATAGAAGAAGCACGGCCGAAATGCAGGAAATGATGTTATATTCAATCTATATTAACCCAGATTGTCCCACGCTTCGTCATTCCCGCGCAGGCGGGAATCCAGCAATAAAACACGCTGCGAAGTAGACAAAACCGCCATGTCGTCCCGCTTCGCGGGGTGTTTTTCAATCAACTGGATTCCCGCCTGCGCGGGAATGACGGGTTTTTTGTCTAATGGACAATCTATTATCAAACCTGATACACTCTAAAACTGGTGCGAAAGCATCGTGCGGCTTTCCAATTCGATCACTTGATTTGATGGCATGTAAATGAGCACAGAATTTCCCCATGCAGACGCATCTGCCGCCAACTCGCCGTCCCGGGCCAGTTGGCGCGACAATTTTCCACTCCTGATGGCCACCGCCTTCGCCAGCCTGCCACTGTTCAATCAGGTGGGGGCGCTGGAAATCAGCGCCTTCATTGGCGTTGCGCTCTGTGCCGCATGGACTAGCCAGCAACTGGCCTGTGCAGCCGCTACCGCCTCCCAGCCCGCAGCCTCCCAGCCCGAGGACAGCAACACCCAGCAGACCAGCGGCACGTCTGAACTCAGCGCACTTTTGAGTGGCGTCCTGCCGGTCTGGCTGCAGCACATCGGATCAGCCAAACACCAGACCGAAGATGCCGTGACCGAGTTGGCCATCAGCTTCTCGTCCATTGTCAAACAGTTTGACATGGTCGGTTTTGGTGGTGTCTCTGCATCAGGGACGGCTGGCGACAATGATGTCACGATCAGCCTGCTGACGTTAAGCGAGCGCGAATTGACTCCGGTCGTCTCGGCCATGGGAAAGATGGTCGAGAGCCAGGACGATCTGCTTGAGGGGGTACGCAATCTGCAATTGGCCACCCATGAGCTCAAGGACATGGCCAGCGACGTGAGCCAGATCGCGGCCCGCACCAACATCCTGGCGATCAATGCCACGATCGAAGCGGCACGCACGGGTGAAGCCGGACGCGAATTTGCCGTGATCGCGACCGAAATCCGCAAGCTGTCACAGCTATCGGCAGAAAGCGGCAAGAAGATCACCACACGCATGGCGCAGGTCACGCAGGTCATGCAGAAAACGCTTGAGGTCGCCTCCTCAACCACGGAGCGGGACAAGAAAGTGGTCCGCATGACCACGCAGGTGGTCGAGGATATGCTGACGCACGTTCGCACCCTCAGAACAGAATCCGAAAAAATGCGCGCGCAGAGCAATATCATTCGCACAGAAGTCGAGAACATTCTGGTCAACCTGCAGTTCCAGGACCGGGTCAGCCAGATTCTGGCCCTAGTGGATGACAACATCAGCCGCCTGCACCAGACCGTCGAGATCGATGACGGTGACGTTCCCACGCTGGCCCAGTGGCTCCATGAGCTCAACGGCAAATACACCATGGAAGATGAACGCGCCAAAGGCAAGCGGGGCGCAGCAGGTCAAAGCGAAGAATGCACATTTTTTTAAAAAGTTCTAAGGACATTACCCATGGCAAAAACCATACTGATCGTTGACGATTCCGCAAGCCTGCGGCAGGTCGTGACTATTGCATTGAACAGCGTCGGCTACGAAGTGCTGCAAGCGTGCGATGGCAAGGATGCCTTGGACAAGATCAGCCAACTGGGCGGGCAAAAAATCCACCTCATCGTCTGCGATGTCAATATGCCCAATATGGATGGCATCGAGTTCGTCACAGAAGTCAAAAAGAACCCGCTGTACAAATTCGCCCCGGTGATCATGCTCACCACCGAGGGCAATGAAGCGATGAAAGAGCGTGGGGCTGCTGCTGGCGCCAAGGCATGGATTGTCAAGCCGTTCAATCCACCCCAGTTGCTCAATGCAGTCTCCAAGCTGATCCTGCCTGACACCCGGCCTGTAGGATGATAAAAAAGAACGACTCAGGGAGACACCATGCCCATCCGCGCTGAAACTAAAGACGGCCTGTCGCTACTGCATATCGAGGGCGACATGACCATCTACACCGCCGCCGAGCTCAAGGCCGAACTCATGCCCCATCTCAGCCAGCCCCTGGAGAGGGAAATCGACCTCTCCGGCGTCAGCGAGATCGACAGCGCCGGCCTGCAGCTCCTGATGCTGGCCAAGCGCGAAGCCGGGCGGCACGCCTGCCCCCTGCGCCTGACGGGACACAGCCGCGCGGTGCTGGAAGTGCTGGACCTGTGCAATCTGGAGAGTTACTTTGGCGACCAGGTGCTGGTCTTTCACGACGCCAAGCATTGATCGTCTATAAGAAAAGGCGCCCAAAAAGGAGTAGCAAAAAATGAGTCTCAACCTCGACCAGGCCCTGCAAACCTTCATTGCCGAAGCCCGCCCGCTGCTGGAGGAGATGGAAGATTGCCTGCTGCGGCTCGAAGCCGAACCGGGCGACGCCGACACGCTGGGCGCCATCTTCCGGGCCGCCCACACCATCAAGGGCTCGGCCGGCCTGTTCGGGCTGGACCCCATCGTCAGCTTCACCCATATCGTCGAGGACGTGCTGGACCGTTTGCGCAACGCCGAGATCAACGTCGAAGGCGACCTGGTGGCCGTGCTGCTGGAGAGCGGCGACCACATCCTGGAGCTGGTCAATGTGGTGGCCGACCAGGGCGGACAGCTCGACGCCGCCGCCCAGGCGCGGGAAAGCGACTTGCGCAAACGACTGCAGGCTTATCAGGAGCATGTCGCTGAACCGGGCGCAGAGGCTAGCCGCGTGACCCTGCCACCCGATGCCCCACTGCGCGCCAGCGGTGGCGGCCAAGCGTGGTCGGACAACTGGCACATCTCGCTGCGCTTTGGTCCCAATGTGCTGCGTGACGGCATGGACCCGACCTCCTTCCTGCGCTACCTGGGCACACTGGGCGAGATCGTCTCCATCACCACCCTGGCCGACACCATGCCAGCGGCCCAGGAGATGGACGCCGAGACCTGCTACCTGGGTTTCGAGATCGACTTCAAATCGGATGCCGACAAGGAGACCATCGTTGGCGTGTTCGAATTCGTGCGTGAAGGCAGTTTGATCCAAATCCTGCCACCTTTCAGCAAGATCCCCGAATACATCGAGATGATCCGCCACCCGCCCGAAAACGACAGACGCGTTGGTGAAAGCCTAGTGAAGGAAAACCGCTACGTGCGCGTGCACGCCGACAAGCTCGACGAATTGATCAACCTCGTGGGCGAGCTGGTGATCGCCGGGGCCGGCGCCAATCTGCTCGCCCAGCGCGCCAAAGACAGCACCCTGCAGGAGGTCACCTCGGTGATGTCGGGCCTCGTGGAGGAAATACGCGACGGCGCGCTGCGCCTGCGCATGGTGCCCATTGGCGAGACCTTCAACCGCTTCCAGCGCGTGGTGCGCGACTTCAGGCGCGAGATGGGCAAGGACATCGAACTCGTCATCACCGGTGCTGACACCGAGCTGGACAAAACCGTGGTGGAAAAAATCGGCGCCCCGCTCATGCACCTAGTGCGTAACGCGCTGGACCATGGCATCGAATCAGTGGCGGCGCGGCAAGCGGCCGGCAAACCCGCCAAAGGCACGCTGCGCCTCAATGCCTACCATGACTCGGGCAGCATCGTGATCGAGATTGACGACGACGGCACCGGTCTCAATCGTGAGCGCATCCTGCAAAAAGCCCGTGACCAGGGCTTGGTGGCAGCCGATGTCACGCCCTCCGATCAGGAGATTTACAACCTGATTTTCGGGGCTGGCTTCTCCACGGTAGAGGTCGTGACCAATATCTCCGGGCGCGGTGTCGGCATGGACGTGGTCAAGCGCAACATCACCGCGCTGCGTGGCACCGTCGATCTCAGCAGCGAGCCGGGCCAGGGCACCACGGTGCGCATCCGCCTGCCGCTGACGCTGGCCATCATCGACGGCTTCCTGGTGGGGGTGGGCAAATCAAGTTACGTGGTGCCGCTGGACATGGTGGTGGAGTGCGTGGAACTCACCGACGACGACCGCCAGGCCCTGCATGAGCGCAACTACATCAACCTGCGCGGCGAGGTATTGCCGTTTGTGCAATTGCGCCAACATTTTGAAGTCAAGGGGGCGGCGGGACGGCGCGAAAACGTTGTGGTGGTGAACTACGCCGGACAAAAATCCGGGCTGGTGGTGGATGAGCTGCTGGGCGAGTTCCAGGCCGTGATCAAGCCGCTGGGCAAGCTGTTCAGCGCGCTGCGCGGCATCAGCGGCTCCACCATTCTGGGCAGCGGCGAGGTGGCACTGATTTTGGATGTGCCATCGCTGGTGCAGCAGGCTGTCCAGCGGGAAGCGCAGCAGGTTTCGTCACGACCAACGGCCAATCTAGCCTTGGGTCGCTGAATTTTCGGTCTCAATTGTTCCTTTTTTCTAGGGGTAGATTATGTTCAAGAATATGAAAGTCGGTACGCGCCTGGGGCTGGGTTTTGGCCTGATGCTGGTGTTGTTGTTGGTGGTTGTGTTTATCGGGATCACGCGCATGAGCCAGCTCAACGCCAGTATCGACAAGATCATCCATGACCGCTTTCCGAAAACGGTGCAGGCCAACGACATCATGGACAACATCAACGTGATGGCCCGCGCCACTCGCAACATCCTCATCATGGACACAAAGGAGGAGATCGAGAACCAACTGGAGCACATCCGGGAAGCGCGTAAGATCATCAATGACCGGCAAGCGAAGCTGGAAGCCAGCATCAAATCCGACGAGGGCAAGGCATTGCTCAAAGCGCTGATCGATGCCGGCAACGCATACGTGGCCAGCTCGGACCAATTACTTACGCTCATCCGCGATGGCAAGCAGGAGGTAGCCAAGGTGCTGCTGTTCACCGAGGTGCGCGGAAAGCAGGCGAACTATTTCAAGACAATCATCGACCTTATCGCCTTTCAGAGCGCACTGATGGAGGAAGCCGGCAAGGACGCCACCGAGACCTACGCCGCCGCGAAGAACCTGATGTTCGCCTTAGGCATCGTCGCCTTCCTGCTGGGTGTAGCCATCGCCATCTGGGTCACGCGCAGCATCACCAAACCGCTGCAGCGCACCATCGGTTATTTCCGCAGCATTTCCGATGGAAATTACGAGAACAATATTGTCATCGACAGTAATGACGAAATCGGCAAGGTGCTGAGTGAGTTGCAGTCCATGCAAGCCAAGCTGAACGCTGACATCTCTGAAGTCAAGCGGATTTCTGACGAGAACACCCGCATCAAAATCGGCCTGGATAATGTATCCACGGGTGTGATGATCGCCGACAACGACCGCAACATCATTTACCTGAACAGATCCGTGGAAAACATGTTCAAGGCTGCGGAGAACGACATCCGCAAGCAGTTCCCGCAATTCAGTGCAACTGGACTGGTCGGCACCAGCATTGACCGATTCCACAAGAACCCGGAACATCAGAAACAGTTGCTGGCCACGTTTACCAGCACACATCGCGCCCAAATCACCATGGGTGGCCGCACCTTCACACTGGCAGCCAACCCGGCCATGACAACCAAAGGCGATCGACTGGGATCCGTCGTCGAGTGGGCTGACCGGACGGCCGAAATCGCGGTGGAGATGGAGGTGGCAGACGTTGTCCAATCCGTCTCGCAAGGTGATTTCAGCAAGCGCATGGACACCGGCAACAAGACCGGCTTCCTGAAACAGCTGGCTGAAGGCATCAACACGATATCGGAGGTGACCGAAGTGGGTCTCAATGATGTGATGCGGGTGGCGTCGGCCTTGGCCGAAGGCAACCTCAACGAAACAATCACCAAAGACTATCCTGGCGTCTTTGGCCAGACCAAGGATGCACTCAACAACACGGTGACCTCCCTGGCCAATATCGTGACCGAGGTACGTGGCACCGCCGACAATCTGGCCAGCGCCTCCGAGGAAATCAGTGCCACGGCCCAGTCCATCAGCCAGGCCACCAGCGAGCAGGCGGCCAGCGTGGAAGAGACCAGCGCCTCGGTCGAGCAGATGAGCGCCTCCATCAACCAGAACACCGAGAACGCCAAGATCACTGATGGCATGGCCGCCAAGGCTGCCAAGGAAGCCGTTGAAGGCGGCGAGGCGGTTGGGAAGACCGTTGTCGCGATGAAGCAGATCGCCAAAAAGATCAGCATCATCGACGACATCGCCTACCAGACCAACCTGTTGGCGCTTAATGCGGCGATTGAAGCGGCCCGCGCTGGCGAGCATGGTAAGGGCTTTGCGGTGGTGGCCGCCGAGGTGCGCAAGCTGGCCGAGCGTAGCCAGGTAGCCGCGCAGGAAATCGGCGAGCTGGCCTCCAGCAGTGTGGAAATGGCCGAGCGGGCGGGCAAGCTGCTCGACGAGATGGTGCCGTCCATCAACAAGACCTCAGATTTGGTGCAAGAGATCAGCGCGGCCTCGCAGGAGCAGTCCTCTGGCGTCGGCCAGATCAATACGGCCATGGGCCAGTTGAGCCAGATCACCCAGCAAAACGCCTCGTCCGCCGAGGAGCTGGCTGCGACGTCGGAAGAGATGAGCAGCCAGGCCACGCAGTTACAACAGACCATGGAGTTCTTCAAGAGCCATGCTGGCAGCGGCGACAGCTTTGCCAAACCGGCCACACCGAAAATCGCCGCCAGTGCGGCCAAGGTGGACCGCCAGACCAAGCCGGCTGGCGGTAGTTCCACCGGGGGTGCTCCCGATGAAGCCGAGTTCAAACGGTTTTAAGGGGAGACTATCATGGGTGCACTAGTCAAGACAGGCGGCACGGCGGTGGCCGTGCAACATCAGGAAGAGGCGCAGTACCTGACCTTCCTGCTCGGCGACGAGATGTTTGCCATCGGCATTTTGGGCATCAAGGAGATCATCGAATACGGCAGCCTGACCGCCGTGCCAATGATGCCGGGGTTCATCCGTGGGGTGATCAATTTGCGCGGCGCGGTGGTACCGGTGGTGGATTTGTCGGCACGCTTTGGCCGAAAATCCTCCGAAATCACGCCGCGCAGTTGCATCGTGATCCTGGAGATCGAAGCGGACGGAGAGAAGCAGGACGTGGGCGTGGTGGTGGACTCGGTCTCCGCAGTCCTGGCCATTGCCGCCAGCGAGATCGAACCGTCCCCCTCCTTTGGCGCAAAGATCCGCACCGACTTCATCAGCGGCATGGGCAAGGTGGGCGGCAAGTTCGTCATCATCCTCAATGCTAACCGCGTGCTCTCGGTCGATGAGATGGCCATGCTGACGCAGGCGGTTGATAGTTCGGAGGGCGTTGCTGCTTGATCTAAATTGGCCCGCCCGCAATACGCCATGCAAAACCCCCAACTGAAAAACGTTGAGTTTGAACAATTTCGGACATGGCTGCATCGAGGTGGCTCTGATTCTGGATGTGCCGTCGCTGGTGCAGCAAGTCATACAGCGAGAAACCAGAGTGGTTGCTATGCATCCACCGAATCAGGCCAGCTCCGCCTTGTATGGCACCATTTAGAATTCGGCGCTCAAAATTTAAATTTATTGATATTTTCTTCATTAACTAGGAAAAACCATGGCACTCAATCTGAAGACCCGAACGAAATTACTCCTGATGGCGGCCATCCCGACGCTTGCCCTGCTCTATTTTTCAACGAACAGCGTCTTTGAAAAAACCAAGCTTGCGACCGAGATGACTAGACTGGAATCGCTGGTCGGCGTTTCCGTCAAAATCGGCGCGCTAACCCACGAATTGCAAAAGGAGCGCGGCATGAGCGCCACCTTCATCGGCAGCAAGGGCACCAGGTTCGCGACAGAGTTACCGGCCCAGCGGACGGTAACCGACAACAAATCCGAGGCATTGCGCTTGACCCTGCAAGACTTCGATGTCCGCCTGTACAGTGACGACCTCAAGGCCATGCTGGACAGCGCCAATGGAGGTTTGGCGGAAATCGGGGGGAAACGCAGCGCCATCAGCTCACTCGGCATCGAGGGCCTCGCATCAAGCGCCTACTTCACGAAAATCATAAGCGATTTCTTCGCCGTCCCGGCCTATGCTTCTACCAGCAGCACCGAGAGGGAAATTTCCCGGCTGGCGTCCTCCTATGCCAACCTGCTGCAAGCCAAGGAACGTGTAGGCAGGGAGCGCGCCCTGCTGACGATGATTTTCGCCAACGACAAGTTCACGCCAGAAACGTTGAACAGATTCATGACAAATGACTCCGCCCAGGGCGTTTATATCGATGTATTTCTTAGCTACGCGCTGGACAATCAGAGGGATTTCTACAAAAACAAGATGACGGGCGAGGCCGTGAGCGAGGTCGCCCTGATGAAGAAAGCCGCCATGGAGAAGGCCAATGAGCCCAGCCTCGGCCTCGACCCGCTTTACTGGTTCAAAATGGTGACGGCAAAAATCGACCTCCTGAAAGAAGTTGAGGACCAACTCTCAGGTGACCTCCTGAGCGCCGCAGACAGGCTGAAAAGCGAAGCCAAGCGCATGATGATGTTTTTCATCGTGCTGACCATCCTGTCCGTTCTGGTAACGATCGTATTTGCCTACTATCTCACCCGCAACATTCTGCGGCAACTGGGCGGCGAACCTGAGTACGCGTCAGAGATTACGCGCAACATCGCCGACGGCAAGCTGGACAACCAGATACCCCTGCAAACGGGCGACACAAGCAGCCTGCTCGCCTCCATGAAGTCGATGCAGGAGCAATTGCTGGCACGCATCACCGCCGACAAGAAGATATCCGACGAGAACCTCCGCATCAAAGTCGCACTGGACAATGTCACAACCAATGTGATGGTTGCCAACAACGACCGCGACATCATCTACATGAACAAATCTGTAGTGGTGATGATGAGCAACGCAGAAAGCGACATTCGTAAAGATTTGCTCAATTTCAGCGTAGCCAAACTGATAGGGTCCAATATCGACGGTTTCCACAAAAACCCGGCGCACCAGAAAAATCTGTTGGCCACCTTTACCAGCGCCTATAAAGCACAAGTCCTGCTGGGCGGGCGCACCTTTGCCCTGATGGCCAATCCGGTTCTCAATGACAAAGGGGAGCGGCTTGGATCGGTGGTTGAATGGAATGACCGCACGCTGGAAGTGGCAATTGAAAAAGAAGTGGCGGGCATCGCACAAGCCGCGGTCAACGGGGACTTCAGCAAGCGCGTGGACATGAACGGCAAGGTGGGTTTCTTCAAGGTCATTGGAGAAAATCTCAACCAGATCTCCGACGTGACGGAAACCGGCCTGAACGATGTCATTCGCGTGGCCCAAGCGCTGGCGGCGGGGGATCTCACGCAGAAGATCACCAAGGACTACCCCGGCGTGTTCGGCCAGACCAAGGACGCGCTCAACAACACGGTGAGCTCCCTGGCCAATATCGTGACCGAGGTACGCGGCGCCGCCGACAATCTGGCCAGCGCCTCCGAGGAAATCAGTGCCACGGCCCAGTCCATCAGCCAGGCCACCAGCGAGCAGGCGGCCAGCGTGGAAGAGACCAGCGCCTCGGTCGAGCAGATGAGCGCCTCCATCAACCAGAACACCGAGAACGCCAAGATCACTGATGGCATGGCCGCCAAGGCTGCCAAGGAAGCCGTTGAAGGCGGCGAGGCGGTTGGGAAGACCGTTGTCGCGATGAAGCAGATCGCCAAAAAGATCAGCATCATCGACGACATCGCCTACCAGACCAACCTGTTGGCGCTTAATGCGGCGATTGAAGCGGCCCGCGCTGGCGAGCATGGTAAGGGCTTTGCGGTGGTGGCCGCCGAGGTGCGCAAGCTGGCCGAGCGTAGCCAGGTAGCCGCGCAGGAAATCGGCGAGCTGGCCTCCAGCAGTGTGGAAATGGCCGAGCGGGCGGGCAAGCTGCTCGACGAGATGGTGCCGTCCATCAACAAGACCTCAGATTTGGTGCAAGAGATCAGCGCGGCCTCGCAGGAGCAGTCCTCTGGCGTCGGCCAGATCAATACGGCCATGGGCCAGTTGAGCCAGATCACCCAGCAAAACGCCTCGTCCGCCGAGGAGCTGGCTGCGACGTCGGAAGAGATGAGCAGCCAGGCCACGCAGTTACAACAGACCATGGAGTTCTTCAAGAGCCATGCTGGCAGCGGCGACAGCTTTGCCAAACCGGCCACACCGAAAATCGCCGCCAGTGCGGCCAAGGTGGACCGCCAGACCAAGCCGGCTGGCGGTAGTTCCACCGGGGGCGCTCCCGATGAAGCCGAGTTCAAACGGTTTTAAGGGGAGACTATCATGGGTGCACTAGTCAAGACAGGCGGCACGGCGGTGGCCGTGCAACATCAGGAAGAGGCGCAGTACCTGACCTTCCTGCTCGGCGACGAGATGTTTGCCATCGGCATTTTGGGCATCAAGGAGATCATCGAATACGGCAGCCTGACCGCCGTGCCAATGATGCCGGGGTTCATCCGTGGGGTGATCAATTTGCGCGGCGCGGTGTTACCGGTGGTGGATTTGTCGGCACGCTTTGGCCGAAAATCCTCCGAAATCACGCCGCGCAGTTGCATCGTGATCCTGGAGATCGAAGCGGACGGAGAGAAGCAGGACGTGGGCGTGGTGGTGGACTCGGTCTCCGCAGTCCTGGCCATTGCCGCCAGCGAGATCGAACCGTCCCCCTCCTTTGGCGCAAAGATCCGCACCGACTTCATCAGCGGCATGGGCAAGGTGGGCGGCAAGTTCGTCATCATCCTCAATGCTAACCGCGTGCTCTCGGTCGATGAGATGGCCATGCTGACGCAGGCGGTTGATAGTTCGGAGGGCGTTGCGGCTTGATCCAAATTGGCTATCGCCCACATACCGGCGCTTCCCTCTCCCTAACCCTCCCCCCCGGGGGAGAGGGAACTCGCTCCCCTCCCCCTTGGGGGGAGGGGCTGGGGGTTAGGGAGAGGGAAGCGCCGGTATGACTAGGTTCATAGTGTTGGCTTACCAAGCCGATACAGCATGCAATTTTTACGAACAATTTTGTAGTCAATATTACTGACTGCTGAGTAAATATGTCCTTCTTAAACAAATATCCGTCGGGTTAGCGGCTTTATCGCGTAACCCGACGGAATCTGGTGCAACGTCGGGTTACGGCGCAAAAAGCCGCACCTAACCCGACCTACATATAATGCCGTGTAATTACGCAATAAAACACTGGTAGCTTGCTATGACGGTATTGTATTGACAAAAGTGTAGAATAAGAACATGGTAATAACAGGATTCGACTGGGATGAAGGCAACTGGCCGAAGTGCGGCAAGCATGGCGTTTCTCGTGAGGAAATCGAGCAGGTTCTGCTTGGAACGCCTGCTGTCATGTCAGACCCACACCTGGACGAGCCGCGTATGAGAGTCATCGGAAAAACGGACGCTGGGCGGTACGTTTTTCTTGTTTTCTTGCTGCGCAAGAGTGAAGAAAAGACCAAGCTTCGCCCAATCAGTGCCCGCTATATGCACCAGAAGGAGATCGACCACTATGAAAGCCAAATCTAAGCCCATGCCATCACTCGTGAGTGATGCTGATGCGGAGCGATTCGTTGAAACGGCAGACCTTTCGATCTATGACCTGTCTGGCTTCAAGCCGATGCACTTTGAGTTCGAGCAGAAGTCTGCGGCGCTGAACATGCGCCTTCCTCAAAATCTGCTTGATGCGTTGAAGGCGAAGGCGAAGGCGAAGGGGATTCCGTACTCCCGCTATGTCCGGTTACTGCTTGAGAGCGATGTTGCTCGCTGAGTATGGTCACACATCGTCAATTCAAACATCACGTCAAAAGTGGCCGTGTCACCGTGCCTAGGAAACCAAGTGATGATTTAGCGCCCGGCACTTTGAACAGCATACTCAAACAAGCAAAACTAAAGGAGTAACTCTATGCGTTACGCAATCGTTCTCGAAAAAGCAGAAAACAACTACTCAGCCCCCAACCGAAAAGTATCGTCGAGTATCTTGAACTCGCAGCCTAACGAAATAAATTGGCGCGGCTGAGTAGCCGCGCCCGCAATACGCCATGCAAAACCCACAACTGAAAAACGTCGAGTTTGAACAATTTCGGACATGGCTGCACCGCACCTCCGGCATCAGCCTGGCCCCCAGCAAACAGGCGCTGGTCTCCGGCCGCCTGTCCAAAAGACTGCGCCAGCGCGAACTCAACAGCTTTGGCGATTATTTTCGTCTGATCATGCAAGCCACGGAAGCGGTCGAGTTGCAGACCGCGCTGGACCTGCTCACCACCAACGAAACCTATTTTTTTCGCGAACCCAAGCATTTCCACTTTCTGCGTACCCAGGTCTTGCCGAATGCGCAGCCGGGCCGGACGTTTCGCCTGTGGAGCGCGGCCAGTTCAAGCGGCGAGGAGCCCTACAGCCTAGCCATGACGCTGGCCGACGGGCTGGCGAGCACACCGTGGGAAATCATTGCCTCCGACATCAGCAGCCGCGTGCTGGAAAAAGCCCGCCACGGCCACTACCCCATGGAGCGGGCCAGCCACATTCCGAAGCATCAGCTCTCCAAGCACTGCCTCAAGGGCACAGGCTCCCAGGAAGGCACCTTCCTGATCGACCGCAGCCTGCGCGACCGGGTGCAGTTCATGCAGATCAACTTGAATAATGCCCTGCCCAAGATTGGCGAGTTCGACGTGATTTTTCTGCGCAACATCATGATTTATTTCGACATGGATACCAAACGCCAAGTGGTCGCGCGCATATTGCCCTTGCTCAAGCCGGGTGGTTATTTCTTCGTCAGTCATTCCGAAAGTCTCAACGGAATCACGGACAGCCTGAAGCTGATCACGCCGTCCACCTACCGCAAGCCATGAACAAGCCGGCCCATGTCATTGATATCTTCCTGCAGCCGGGTGAATTCTACTTCGGCGATGAGGACACGCGCATCCGCACCACTCTCGGTTCATGCGTCGCGATCACGATGTGGCACCCTACACGACTGATCGGCGGCATGTGTCACTACATGCTGCCATCCCGGGCCGGTGCGGCGGCAGACTCGCTCGATGGCCGCTATGCCGATGAAGCCCTACAAATGTTCCTGCAGGAAATCCGCGCGGCCAAGACACACCCTGCCGAATACCGTATCAAACTGTTCGGGGCGGGCAATATGTTTCCAGGCGTGAAAAACAAGGGAACGCACAAGTCCGGCCCCAATGTGCCGGACAAGAACATGGCTATCGCCTACTCGATCGTCGAAAAGCATGGCTGGAAGATTGATGCCGAGGATTTGGGGGGCGACGGCCACCGCCAAGTCCTTTTCGATCTCTGGAGCGGCCATGTCTGGGTGAGGAAACCCTTGTCAAATACACTCCCCTAAAAAGATCGGTCATGAAAAAAATCAAGGTGTTGCTGGTTGATGATTCGGCCGTGGTGCGTCAGGTGCTGCAGGCGATCCTGGATGGCGAGCCGGACATCGAGGTGATTGGTACCGCCTCCGACCCTATTTTTGCCCTGGAAAAACTCAGCCGCGCATGGCCCGACGTGATTGTGCTGGACGTGGAAATGCCGCGCATGGATGGCATCACCTTCCTCAAGAAAATCATGGCCGAGCATCCCACCCCGGTGGTGATCTGCTCCACGCTCACGGAAAAGGGGGCCGCGACCACCATGCAGGCCATGGCTGCCGGGGCGGTCGAAATCATCACCAAGCCCAAGATCGGGCTGAAAAGCTTTCTGCAGGCTTCCTCCGACCAACTGGTGCAGGCGGTCAGGGCGGCCGCCCAGGCCAATGTCAGCCGTCTGGGTCGAGTCGGAAGTGTAGCTGCTACCGCGCCAGTGGCTGCCAAGCTCAGCGCTGACGCGATACTGCCCGCAGGCAGCAGCCACGCCATGGCGCAGACCACCGAGCGCATTGTCGCCATCGGCACCTCCACCGGCGGCACCCAGGCGCTGGAAGCCGTGTTGACTGCACTGCCCCGGGTCTGCCCGGGCATCGTCATCGTGCAGCACATGCCTGAAAAATTCACCGCCGCTTTCGCTGAGCGACTCAACGGCCTGTGCCAGATCGAGGTTAGGGAAGCCAAAAACAATGACCGCATCATTCCCGGCCTCGCCATTATCGCCCCCGGCGGCAAGCACATGCTGCTCAAGCGCAGCGGCGCCTACTATTATGTCGATGTGGTGGATGGCCCGCTGGTCAACCGGCACCGCCCCTCGGTGGATGTGCTGTTTCGCAGCGTGGCCAAGTTCGCCGGGGAAAATGCCACCGGCATCATCATGACTGGCATGGGTGATGACGGAGCGCGCGGCCTCAAGGAAATGCTCGACGCCGGGGCTTCGACGGTGGCACAGGATGAAGCTTCGTCCGTGGTGTTCGGCATGCCCAAGGAGGCCATCAAGCTCGGGGCTGCCAAAAAAATTATGCCGCTGAACGAGATCCACCTGGCCATTCTGGGCGGCTGAGCCGCAACAGTCCAAAGGCGTCGTTTTTCTTCTTTGAACAATCAGCCGCCGCCGCGCTGTAGGGGACATGCACACTGAGCCAGCTTTAGTTTTACTGGCTCGGGTGGATGTCTTGCCTTTAATCTCCAAAATAAACCAAGACGGCAAAGCCGCTTTTACTGTGATGCCATCTTGAAAATATTCGGGTCATTTGGCTTGACGCGGCGGGAGAGGCTGGTTAGGGTGACACCTTGTTTCTATGTTGAGGGGGCGGCATGACATGAAAGACAATCCACATAAAGAAGCGGTACGTCGCCTGCAGGCATTAATCGTGAGCGAAACCGGTGCGCCGCTTAAACACGCCGCCGAAATAGAAATGGGATCCATCGTCCGGCACACGCTCGGTATTGACGATGCCGACAGCGCAACAAGTGCGGAACATTCCTTTGTGCGGCGCGATGTCACCATCCTGCTCGCCGACTTGAGGGGTTTTACATCCATCACGGCCACCCTTCCCGCCGGGGCGGTGATAGCGATGCTCAATCGCTACCTGGGACGAATGAACGAAATAGTCGCCAGTCATCACGGTATCATCGACAAATTTATGGGTGATTCCATCATGGTGTTGTTCGGTGTACCGATCGAGCAGCCAGATGACGTGCAACGGGCTCTGGTTTGCGCGATCGAGATGCAACTGGCGATGGACGACCTCAACAACAGCGGTCGAGAGGATGGCATGCCGGAGCTGTATATGGGTATCGGCATCAACACCGGCAGCGTCATGGCGGGCAAGTTCGGATCCAATTTTTATTCTGAATATACGGTGATCGGTGACGAGGTCAATCTTGCTTCGCGCATCGAAGCCTTCAGCCTGCGCGGACAGGTCTTGATCAGTGAGAATACATTGGGCTGCTGTCGTGACTTTGTCACCGTCAGTGAACCGATGGAAGTGTTCGTCAAAGGCAAGTCGCAACCAGTCAGATTGCGCGAGCTATATGCGATCCCATCGCTGGAACTCGAAGTGCCGCGGAAGGAAATCCGCCGCAGCCGTCGCATGGAAATCAAACTCCTGTGCTCGCTCAAACTCATTCAGAACAAGATCGTGATGCCGAAAACGATCAGCTCGATCATCCGCGACATCGGCTATCACGGTTTACTGATCGAACTCGAACTCGACAACCCGCTCAGGACGCTAGATGATATAAAACTTGAATTCGATCTGCCGCTGGTCGACTTTTGTGCAGCCGACATCTATGCAAAAATCGTCAAAATAAAACACGATGGAAGCTGCCAACTTGCCGGGATCGAGTTCACGTCGGTCAATCCCGACACCACCAGGAAAATCCAGTTGTTCGTGCAGTTGCTGGAGTCCGCAGCAGAAGGATAGGAATTCCAACGCCACTTTTTGAAGTATCCCGTGCTTTTCATTCGTAGTCAATCCGGAGCATTGTCCAATGGGGTTTGAGTCTGAGCGAGGTACGTAAATCCAACGGGGTTTGAGTCTGAACAGACGGCTGTGATCGGTCATTATGCGAGGCATGGTGATCAACATGAACGACGAACAGATGCATACTCTGGCCCAGCTACAGGCCTTTTTAGACGGAACTACAGCGATTGCTTTTGCGGTGGCAGCCGACGAGCGTTACGATTTCATCGCGCGCACGATACGCCGATTTGGTTATGGCCGTCTGAAGCGCGCCGATAAAGCCGTCGTGCTGCGATTCCTTGAGCGCGTGAGCGGCTATTCGCGCCAACAAATCACCAGACTCGTCAAACGCGGCAGCGAGCGCTGCAAGCTCATCAAGCGCTACCAAGGCTCGCGCACCAGTTTCGCGCGCACCTACACCGGCTCTGATGTTCTCCTGCGCGCTCATACCGACACCTTGCACGGCACGTTATCGGGGTTGGCACTCAACACTGACAAACCCAACGACGACCAGGTCAAATTGCTCGCGCACGGCACGGAGAACTTGGTTTGGCGTGCTTGGCACGGTATGCGGTGGGCTGGGGGCTGGGGGAGGCGAAGCATTAGGGGCGATTCTATTCCCTACAGGCGTACCACTAGCCCGATGCGTCAGCGGAGTTCGATGCTGTAACGGGATTCGAACTATCCATTCGTGTTTCTGTATATAAAGCCAGCCTGAAAAAGCTATCAAGCGGCGTTTGTTTGTTGGTATATTTGTGGGTATAAATTAAAAAATGATTCTGCAAGTCTAGGTTTAATGCGGCTTGCAGGGCAAAGGGCGGCTGACACAGCCTCCGCCAGAATAAACAACAATTTAGCGCAGACTTTGCGGTAATTGTAAGCAACAAAGCAAGTTGAGCGGTAAGTGCTGCGTAAGCAGCGCCGCACCTTCGTAAAAATTAACATCCCCTCCTGTAATACCCCTAGCAGCCCCGGCATTGCACGCACACAGCGCCTCACAGCCAACGCTTGCTTGTTGTCAGTACCCTACGTACTGGTGCTGTTCACCGTTTGTGCCACCCGCAACGCTTCGCAATTCCGAGACTTTGTATAGGCGACGTGCGCCCTACTTGGTCTAGGAAGGTATTTTTCCTCCGTCTCCCGCGCCAAGTCAGCAGCCGAAATACCAAGAGCCCGACTTATTCCAATCACAGTTGTGATGGATGGTTGCCGGATGCCTCGCTCAAGGCGAGAAACAAAAGTTCTGTCTACACCTGAAAGAAATGCAAGCTCCTCCTGCGAGATGTCCTTTGCCGACCTATGCCGTCGCAGAACCTCGCCGAAGATTACCCCAATGTCAGCAGCCTTTTTCATGGGGTTGATCTTGATGTCGATGTGGCCTATAGCTCACGGCCTATAGGCACGTCCGCAATTAAGAAATGTGGATTGATTAACTGCATCCGCTAGCCGATTGGTTCGGTGGTAACCACAAGAAAATAAATGTGCTTATTTGTTGCTGCCAGAAATCGTAGTCTGGACCTGAGGTTTACTATGATGTTCGGCGCGACACCAGGAGAAATGAAAAAGGCAAGACCCGACCCTGCACCCTATGCGCGTGTGCGAGTTGCACAACCAAAGGTACCGGAGTCGAATTCTTTTCTTTTGACTTCACAATTTAATCTTCTTGCCAAAAACAATTCGATTCCGGTACTGAGGTCTAGCTATGGCGCAATGTTTCGCCATAAAAAACCCACCGGGCAAGGGTGGGTTACTTGGTCAGGCTTCGGTATGGATCACTGAGTCACCGCACGCATCCTGTCGATTTTCTCGATAACAGCCTGATAGAGATCATGGTCGGTATCGGGGTTGTTGCGGTCAGGATGATGGGCACTACGGATCTTTTTCAGTTTAGTCATACAGTCGGGCAGGTCATGTACCTTGGTCACCCGGTCACCTTTTTTTACCATCACGCGTTGAAGCTCAGCCTCTGCGTCTACGCGTGTTTCATATAACTTCTTGCTACCAAGCTGCCAACCATCCTGATTCTTGCGCGGGGATAGCTTTTGCTCTCCATCAAACCAGATCCATTTTCCGCTATCGGGATCCTGTTCAAAATGAATGGTGGTGATGACGTAGGTGTAGACGGGAGGCTCGATTTTCTTGGAGAACAGATTGATGATCTTGCCGACAGTCTCCACCGTAGCAATGTAATACGCGCCTGCCTCATGCGGGCAGAACGCGTTGCTGAGCGTTGGTTCAGGCTTGCGGTCGTTACTTGACGAATTCATTTCAGCCATGCGGCTGAGTGCTTTGCGTTGTGCGTTGGTCACTGGTATTGTTCCTTAAATTAGTTGAAACCCACTGGATCACCCCTCGCTGAAGGGATCACCCGCCGGACTTCTGGACTGTGAAAACAGCTTCGAAGCGATCATATCTTGCGCCAGAGTCGATCTTAAACTCATCGTCGCCGGCGGTCAGGGACTGATTCGCTCGGAAAAACAAAAGGCCACCGCGAAGGATGGCCTGATTGCCTAATGTGTCTGGCTCCCCGAGTAGACTTCGAACTACGACCTGCGAATTCACGGCCGTATTCCTAAGCCACCACTGGTGGAAACCATCAATTAAATCAGTTGGATAATTATACTCTATCTGATGTAAATATGCTGCGTATTGACGAGTCTAGTGCAGAAAATCGATCTAAAAGGGCAGTATCATTAGAACAGCGGCGGCGGTTCGATGAAGGCCAAGAAGCAAAGTAGAGTAGAGAGCAGCCTTGCGACAGTCCACTCTCACAAACCGTGCATGCAGTTTCTGGACGCATCTAGTTTTATGATAAATCGGTAAAAATGTCATGCTACAAGATGTCCCACTGTCTAGAGGAAGTGCTGGATGATGTGCGCAGCTGCCCTTTATTGCAAACGGCGTGACAGGCGGTAAGATGGGCTGTTACAAAATCGGATAGATTAAAGACTCGCAACATTCTTTCCTGTCAGGAAACCGATTGGCACGCGACACGTTACAGTGAACCATGATTAAGAAATTTCGGCACAAAGGGCATGAGTCCTTCTTTAAAGCTGGGAGTAAAGCTGGAATTCAGCCAGCCCATGCCGCGAAATTGCAAAATCAATTGCTGCGTCTCAATGTTGTTAAAGGCGCAAGCTATATGAATATGCCGGGATGGGATTTACATCCACTGAGCGCGAACCTTGCCGGGCATTATTCAGTAAGCGTAAACGGCAATTGGCGCATGACGTTCGCATTTGAAGGTGCGGATGCTGTGCTTGTTGATTATCAGTATTACCACTAGGAGCAAGTAAAAATGAAAATGCACAACGGCCCACCCCGGCCCTGCGCGATGACGTATTGCCCGCCCTAGGCTTGTCCGTAACCGAAGCAGCCCAACAACTGAACGTTGCGCGTGTAACCCTTTCTCGCGTAATCAATGGCCGTTCTGCCATATCCCCAGAAATGGTTTTGCGTCTTGAGGCGTGGTTAGAAAGGAACGTGGCGGACATGCTGTGCGTGGATTGCCGAACAAAGCGCTTATGACATGTGGCAAGCCGAGCAGCACATCAAGGACTATCCATTGCATGTGCTACGCGCCCCGAGGTTGTTGTGTCGAACAAAGCGCGTCTGGCCGCATAGAGTTCCCCTATGCGGATCATGGGGAAAGTGGCGGTGATCCATGTATAAGGGGCTGGCACCACTGGAAACGAATTGTCCTGTATGAATTCCACTTGGCCTTACGAACTCACGGGAGAAAAAGCAGTTTTGTTTATGGTGGGTTGGATGGTGGGTATATTTTAATAATGCCACGGAAGGCTTGCTGCATATGGCTCAATGGCGGGCACAGCCTCTGCCAGATACATGTTTTATTCCGTCCATTGCAGTACACAAACCCCCCGTCAATCCTAGTGATGCGTGGAGTTTTTGTTTAATCCGTGCATTCCCGTCTATTGCAATCACCTGCATTAGGAAGAGAAGCCATAAACCTAAATTCCTCAGTTGGCGAACAAAATTGTGATATTTCAACGGATTGTGCCGCTGTCATAGGTGAAAATTCATTCGCACCTATGAACCTATCAACTGAGGAATTTAGGATAAACCTGCGTAGCTGACCATGAAGCGCGCAGTGGTGAAGCGGCTGCGAGTCAGCGCCGCGAGACGATAACGATGGGTGTTCGCAGCAAGCCATTTATGTAAACCCTTCTAAACCAAACTAGCCTTGATCATCTGATGTTGCATCTTCAACGCAAAGAAAAATCAACGCGGTTCGCCTTTACTTTGGCAGCCTCATCTTTGGCGTCTTGATTGCCAGATTTGGAACTCAGTATGAAAATCCGTGTATCCGGCACCTTGCCTTCACTGGTTAACCAGTCCTTCACTGCCTGCGCACGAAGATTGGCAAGTGCAGTGAGGTCGTCATCGCTGACACTGGCATTGGTGCTTAAAAGGTTTTCTATTTCTTCAGCCGGCAAATCTTTTTGCACGTCGACCATAACTTTTAATTTCAACTCGCGGACTTTGCGATCTATCGATGCTTTCTTCAACCCTTCACGATCTGCTTCAGGGTCGGTACGGCCGGTTATTTCGAGTTTCAGTGTAGGACGGTCCTGCAAGATTTCAGCCATGATTTTCAGCTTGGCTTCGCCGGCGTCGTTGATGCGGGCGCGGCCTGCATCAAATTCAAGTAACGAGAGTTCTTCACCGACACCAAACATCGAGTTCAGCAAACCGAACGGTGACGTCACGGCTTTAGCCAGGACATTGACGATCGCCTTAACGATCAAACTACCGACCGAAAACTGTGGATCATCGAGTGAGCCGTCTATAGGCAGATTGATGTCGATCACGCCATTGCTATCGCGCAGCAGAGCCAACGCAAAGCGCACCGGCAAGGTGGTCGCGGCCGGGCTTTCAATTTTTTCACCAAGTTTGAGTTGTTCCAGCACGAGCCGATTCTGAGCAGTGAGTACGCGATTCTCTACCTTGTAAGCCACGTCAAAGGATAGCTTGCCCTTCTCTATGCCATAACCGATGTAATGGCCGGAATAAGTTGACAGTGCAGCTAGCTCCATACCATGCACTGCTGCCTTTATATCCATAGTCCAATCACCCTTGAGCGGATTGATCTTGCCATCAATATTGAGTGGTGCGCTATTTGCTTCGCCTTTCAAATTGACGTTGGCGCTGGAGTTTACATCAGACGACAAGCCGCTAATGACGCCACCAAATTTCATCAGGTTGGCAGTGTAATTTGGCTTGATGAAATTATCGGTAAAGCGGACGTGGCCGCCCTGCATCGTCAATTTACTGATCTTGATCGGCGGGATGTCGCTGCTGGTTTTCACTACACGGATATCTTGCAAATTAATGCGGCCGTTTGGATTGAGAATGACGTGCGCAAAGAAATCGTTGAGCGCAATTTGATCGATGTTCAAAGCGAGCGGTGCGAGACGTACATCCATGCCACCGAAATGCAAGGACTTCCAACGCAAAAATTTACTGGTGTTAAGTTTGTTCACGGTAGCGAGATTACTCAGAGTCAGATCGCCTTTGAAGCCGCCCAGCATCTCGCCATTTTTCCCTTCGTCTATTTGAAGTGCACCTTTGCTGGAGAGATCAGCACGCGTCAAAAGAATATTGAACTTGTCGGTGATGTAGGGTTGCACTTGCATGATGTCGACGTTGTTCAAGTCGAGCGCCAGATTTGCATGTAAAGGTGATATGCCCAGATCGCCGCTGACGGCCAGCTTGCCGGCTTTATTGACGGTAGCTTGCAAGTCGATTTTGCCGCGTGCGCCAGACTTGTTTGAGATGTCTTGCATCGCCAACTTCAATGGCTCGATAGTCGTAACAGCGGGACGCTTCAGGTTGCGGTCTTCCAATCGTGCTGACCAGTTATCGATGTCGACTTTTTTAATATTGATCGTGTAGGCAGCGCTTGTGCCGTCACTTTTATCTGTGCCGCTGGGTGAAGCTGTTGCGACTTTTCCGGCATCTGCGCGCGGTTTGTCTTGCTGTAAAAAGAAAGTGGCTTTATTCGATATGACCTCGTTGATGCTGACGGTCTTGCTGCCGGTATCGACTTCAATTTTGAGTAGCCTCAGATCGAACTTTTCCGCCTTGGCTTGCAGAGGATGCGCGACCTGCATATCTGTAAAGCGCAGGGTAGCGTTTTGCATATCCAGTTCCGCCAATGCAAAACTGAGCGCAACTTTAGGCTTGGTGGATTCAGCTGTGACCGTAGGCTTTGCTGTCGGTGACGTCAGTAGATTTTCAAAATTGAACTGCTGATTTGAATTGCGAGTGATGTCCGCTTCTATACTGTTGATCGACAGTTTGGCGACCTCTATGCGCTCGCTCAGCAGATTCGCATTTTTTAATGTAACTGCCAGCTCTGGTAACTTGATGATGGATTGATTGTCTTGATCATTTAATTGCAGCGATTTCAACTTGATATTGCCGCTCAGCAGTAGTGCCGGCGCTTTATCTTTTGGTTGCTGGAAATTAGCAATCAAATGCAGATCAAGGCGCGCGCTTGGTACTTTGAAACGCGGCGTACCGGGAATGTATTTCAAATAGGTGGTTAGATCCAGATTGACCAAACTCAGGTCAACCACGGCTTGCACCGGATCGGCAAAGGGCAGAACCTTCCCTTTGATCAGCAACGGCGTGTCGTTGATGTTGGCACTTAATAATGGTTCGACAAATACGTCAATTTTTGAATGCAGAGATGAAACGAAGGGAACGCCGATCTTCAGATCCGTCACCTTGTGCAAGGTCTTGGCCGGCCTGTCATCGAATTCGATATGTCCTTTATCGATCTCAATATTGAAGACGGAAAAGAGTGCCGGTTCAGGCGACGGCGGTTGGCTATTAATCAGTTCGATGATGTCATCGATGTTGTAATGGGTATCGTCTTTACGCACCAGGTGAACATACGGCGCGCTGACTTGCAATTGTTCGATTACTGGCGCGAAGCGGAACAGCGATTGGATGGACAAATTGACGGTCAGCGCTTCGAACCCTGCAAACTTCACATTACCTTCCGGCTCCATCATCTTGACGTCGCGCAAGGTAACGCGCATCGCGTAAGGGCTGACCTCGACCTGGCCTATCGTGGTTTGTCGATTCAGTGTTTCGGAAATTATCTTTTCCGCTTGCGACTTGATAATGCCAGGCAAGGCAAAGTAGCCGAACAAACCGATAAAGACGATGACAATCACCAACCCGATCGCAGTCCGCCTGAAAGCGGGCTTGCCTGAAAGCTGACCCAAAGATTGAGGTAATTGCTGGAGAAGTTTTTGCATGAGAGTCAGCATTGAAGGAAGGATATGAATTTCAACACCACCTATAGAAGTATCCCGCGCTTTTTGGTCGCAGTCAATCCTTCGTGGACTTTTGTTAGCGTAACAAATTGATTATGCTTATATTAACTTGTTGTGGCATGGTGCGCTGCCATGTAAATCAATGAGTTGAAACTTAAGCTCTGGCTAATACTTCGCGGTACAAATCCACAAGAAAAATAACGACGAGTGCAGAAACATTGCGCTTGATAGCTGAGGCACCATTAAAAATTGGGGTATTGTCTTAGTTTCAGTTATTTTGCCTGTTTCAAGTACACGATAATCCTGTTTTATGTAGTGTCTGGTTGTAAATATTCGAGCCAAAGGTGATAATAAAAAATAGTTGATGTAATTTGTGTTTGGTATTGGGGATGAGTATTAGTATTAATATGGAATTTCTGTCTAAGCTTTTCTCTTTTATATCGCTTATCAAGGGGTAATGGGTAATGGTGGATCGACCAGTGTTTTTACCGGGTAGGTATCTTGGTATTTGTGCTGATTGGCAGTTATTTCATTGATAAGCTGACAAATTATTTTTGATGGTGTGGTTGATGAGGCTTTGGATGGATGTGTCAATTGAAGCTCGTTTTGTGTGCAAAAATAAATCAGGTGATGATATGTTGAATATTGGGATTATTACTGCGCTACTAGCGCTGTTTCTTGCAATACCTTTGGCGCAGGCAAGAGATGTTTCCGTGCAGCAAACCGGATATAACAATGCATTAAAGGAAATGGAAAAAGCCGAGGTGGGGTATAAGTCCGATGCACAGGCCGTTGCGGACACAGAAAAGTTTATAGAGAAGAAAAAGGTTCAACTGGCAGGCGAGCAAAAGAAAGTAGATCTTTCAAAAAAAACCTACCTAGAAACAAAAGAAAAGCTGGAACAATCTCAAGCCATCCTGGACAAGGCTTGGAAAGAATGATTTTTTCCAGGTGAGCGAAAAAAGGCTGCTTTACGCAGCTTTTTTATTATGTACTCCTGCTTTTGGCTGGTATCCAAAAGATCGCGCACCCTGATAAAGCATAAAGCTGAGCAGCCAAGCAAGTGCCAGCGGCCAGGCTATGGAAACCACATAAAGCTGGCTGTTGGATTCTTTGCGCAGGTTGGCAATGATGGTGAGGCAGGGGGTGTAAATCAGGTATTTTTTTAGCTACAACTTTGCGCAGTAGGATATCCGTGGTGCCGATGCGAACCTGCAATGGATCGGGAAAACATCCTTTGCGTACCAGTTCAACGCACTTATCAACGCGAAACACCATGGTAAGCAGGCGTTGGTGCGAGGCTTCATCTGTTTGGATAGCGACGATAGTGGCGGTTTCGCCGGGATTCAAACAGGACAAGGTCGTGGAGGTGGTAGGAGGATTTGCATTCACAATGGGAGGATTATTCCATGGAGGCCAGTCTTTTGTAAGACAATCCAGACAAGTTTCGGTTAAAATATGCAAATCTTTAAACGTGGCCTTCACCATGATAACAGGTAGCATCGTAGCAATAGTGACCCCTATGAATTCGGACGGCAGTCTGGATATGGCAGCTTTTCGAGGGCTGATTGATTTTCATATTGAGCAGGGCACGGATGCAATCGTAGTTGTTGGCACTTCCGGCGAATCTCCAACAGTGGACTTGCATGAGCATGAGTTGCTGATCCAGGTGGCGGTAGATCACGCAGCCAAGCGCATTCCGATCATCGCGGGCACTGGTGCAAATTCAACCAAAGAGGCAATTGAGCTGGCCGCATTTTCCCAAAAAGCGGGAGCCGCAGCATCGCTGACCGTAGTGCCCTATTACAACAAGCCGACACAAGAGGGTTTGTACCAACACTTCAAGGCGATTGCCGAAGCAGTGGATATGCCGCATATCTTGTATAACGTGCCTGGTCGTACCGTGGCAGATATGAGTAACGACACCGTGTTACGCCTGGCTCAGATCCCCAATATCGTTGGCCTCAAGGATGCAACCGGTGATATAGGGCGTGGCAGTGATCTGTTGCTGCGCGCGCCCAAGGATTTTGCAATCTATAGCGGAGACGATGCGAGTACCCTGGCACTGATGTTATTGGGCGCGCACGGCGCAATTTCAGTAACGGCAAATGTTGCACCCAAATTAATGCATGAAATGTGCATCGCCGCATTAAACGGTGATATTGCAAAGGCGCGTGAAATAAACTTTCGCTTGTTGGGTTTGCATCTGGATTTGTTTGTTGAAGCCAATCCTATTCCTGTGAAATGGGCTGTTGCGCGCATGGGTAAGATTCAGCACTACCTGCGCTTGCCGCTTACGCCACTGCCTGACAGCGCACAAGCGCTGGTGGAAAAGGCGATGCGTGTTGCGGGTGTTATTTAAGGTCACCCTTAACAGAATATTTATAATTACGATGAACAAGCAGCGGGGTATTGTGTAGGGTGCGCCGTGCGCACCATGGTGCGTGTGACGCATCCTACCAAAATACGCCACTAGGGGAGGGGAATTTACCCGAAAGCGATTCAATTTCCTGTGAATTGACAGGTGTCATTTATTTTTTAGGAACAGCATGAACGTATTTAATATCACTATCTCGACTCTTGCAATTGTCATATTAGCCGCATGCAGTGCTTCTCCCAATAAAACGTCTCCCGGTACACCGCTCGTAACGGTAGGTCCGGAAAGTAAGGTTTTCGATTACAAGGCACCTGCCGTTAAGGTTAAATCTCTGGATGTGCCACCTGACCTGACGGCGTATGTTGGCGACGATAGATACGGCATACCGGGCGAATCTGAGACTGGGACGAGATTTTCAGAATTTTCTCAAGGTGGCTCTAGGCGCAAAGCCAGTAGCGTGTTGCCTCCGGTGAAGAATGTTCGGCTTGAGCAAAATGGCACGCAGCGCTGGCTGGTGGTTAACGATCAGCCAGAGAATGTTTGGCCGGTGGTCAAGTCATTCTGGCAAGCGAATGGACTCATTATCAAAATTGAAAATCCTCAAGCCGGTATTATTGAAACCGGTTGGGCAGAAAACCGTGCAAAAATTCCTATGGACGGGCTTCGCAAATTTATGAGTGTACTTGACGGCATGTTTTCTTCCGGTGAGCGTGATCAATATCACACTCGTTTGCAGCGCAGCAAGGATGGAAACAGCACGGAAATTTATATCAGCCATTACGGTATGCAAGAAGTTGCTGATAAAAACAATACCGGATACCGCTGGATTACAAGGGCGAACGATCCGGAGATGGAAGCGACCATGTTGCAGTTGTTGATGGCCAGGCTGGGTGGTGGTTCGGGCGTGCTGGATAACACGCAGAAAGTAGCAGCGGTTCCGGCAGCTGAGGGTGTAGCGGCGCCAAAAATAAACAAACTTGCCGATGGTAGCCAAAGTATTTCGTTGAGCGAGCCATTCGACAAGAGCTGGCGCAAAGTAGGGCTTGCCCTGGAGCAGGCCAAAATTGTTCTGGCAGACAAAGACCGCAGCAAAGGTATCTATTATTTGAGTGCAGGCAAGGATGACCTTAAAAACAAGGGCGCAGAAAAAATTGTGCGTACTCAGGTCAATGTGCGTGAGACAAGCACTGGCTGCGAAGTGACAGTCAATAATGGTGCTGGAATCAGTAACGCTGAGACTCAACAAATTATCGACACGCTTTTTAAAGCTTTGGGACGCCTTTAAGGAGCAAAGCAATTGTTCGCGCTACGATTTGCTTCACTGGGTAGCGGTAGCGAGGGCAATGCACTGGTTGTGCAGGCAGGTCAGTCCTGCGTTCTGATGGATTGTGGTTTCAATTTAACCGAGACGGTCGCTCGCCTTGCCCGTCTGGGGTTGAAGCCGGAATCCCTCAGCGGTATCGTGGTGACGCATGAGCATGGTGACCACATAGCCGGCGTTGCACGCCTGTCAAAGAAGTATGCGCTTCCGGTATGGCTAACTCATGGCACCCTGCGTGCGCAATTCAAAACATTGGGAGATTTGCCCAATGTAACTGAAGTTAATCCGCACAACTCTTTCTCTATTGGTGATGTGCTGGTACAGCCCTACCTGGTACCTCATGATGCAGCTGAACCGGTACAGTATGTATTTGGTGAAGGTGTGCAGCGGCTGGGCGTTTTGACTGATACAGGCAGTTCGACGCCGCATATTGAGCAGGTGTTAAGCGGTTGTGCCGCACTGGTACTTGAGTGCAACCATGATGCCGAGTTATTGGCGAATGGAGATTATCCTTACAGCCTCAAGCAGCGCGTCGGTGGTCGTTTTGGGCACCTGAATAATGCGGATGCCGCGGCGCTGTTGGCGCGGCTGGACAATAGCCAGTTGCAGCATATCGTAGCAGCCCATCTCAGCCGGAAAAACAATACACCCGAGCTGGCAGTTCGCGCTTTAAGCGGGGCGCTGAACTGCAGCGAAGAATGGATAGGCGTGGCGACACAGAAAGAAGGCTTTGCCTGGCGAGAAATAGTGTGATTTTGAAACCCAGTTCAATAAATCAGTTCAATAAAAAAGCCGACTTGCGTCGGCTTTTTTATTGGGTGAAGCTGGAATTACTTGGCAGCTGGAGTAGCAGCTGGAGCAACAGCAGCAGCATCTGCTGCAGGAGCAACAGCAGCGTCTGCTGCAGGAGCAACAGCAGCTGGAGCGACAACTGCTGGAGTCTCAACAACTGGAGCAGGAGCTGGCTTGTCGCAAGCAGCCAAAGTTAAAGCCAAAATAGCAGCGATCAGAGCAGAACGTATCATTTTTAATTCCTTTGAAATTAATTATAAAAAATTGACTAATGTCAATCCAGTAGTTTTAATCAATTCGTCATAGTTTTGGCTATTTCGAAAGACCGCGTATTTTAACTGCTTATTTAAAAAAAAACAGTACAGAATGTAGTTTTTTTGAATTATTTCAAAGGCTGAAGGTGGGGGTATAAACGCTGGGGTGTGAGGTCTGCCACATTTCAGCGAAGCGAGATTTCAATAATCGGGCATTCTCTCCGTCATTCAAGATAAAGTCTTCTTGTTACGATCGAGAGGAGCAATATATCCATCCGTGTACCACTGGTACAATAAATCCACGGTTACGGCCGGCAAGTTCTCGGTGGCATTCAACTGGCGCTCATCTGCCAAGGTACGCATGATCCGATAACAATCTTTGCCTACACAATGTGACTCTCCGTTGATAAACACCGTGTTATCACGGCAAAGCATCTGAGTTTTCAGATCAAGTGAGATGCCTGTTGTCTGCAAGGACTGTTGAAAGCATTTTAGCGTCCACGGCTTGTCTGGTGGATTAAAAAAGATATGCGGTTTTGGCTCGCTCAAATAGCAGCCGAGAAAACTGGCAATATCTGATTTGTGCCACTTGATTTTGTTGATGGCACGTTCAACTTGTTGCAGCATGTCGTCACTGATTTCAGATGGATGAGCTTGTGTTTTGATATCAGGATCGGCATACATACCCTCCAAATTGAGATTGTCCTGTAAATATACGAGGAATTGTTCGCCCAGCTCTTGAAAAGATGGAGTACGAAAACCGATGGAATAAGTCATGCAGTTATCTTCTGCAATTCCGTTGTGCGCCCAGTGTGGCGGTAAATAGAGCATATCGCCAGGTTCAAGAATCCACTCATGCTCTGCCTTGAAATTCTGCAAGATTCTAAGTGGCGCACCCGCAACCAGCGAACGATCAGCTTGCTCGGAAATTTGCCAGCGTCTATGCCCCAGACCCTGCAGCAGAAACACGTCATAGGCGTCGAAATGTGGCCCTACCCCACCTCCGGCAGGGGCATAACTCACCATCAGATCATCCAAGCGAGTATGCGGTATGAAACTGAAATGCTTGAGCAACTCTGCTGCTTGCGGTAGCACATGATTAACGCCCTGTAGCAGCATGGTCCATTTGGTTTTGCCTAGCTTGGAAAAATCCCTAGGCTCAAAAGGGCCTTGTTGCAGATGCCATAGCCCACGCTGATGAGTTACCAGACGGGCTTGGGCATCTGGGGTGCAGGCAAGCGACATCAGTTGTTCCGGATCGAGCAAACTAGAAAATTTGGGGATAGCCTGACGAATGAGCAGTGGCTTTTTCTGCCAGTAATCACGCAGAAATTCTTTTACACTTAAGCCGCCGAGCAGGGTAAGATTGTTTTTCATGAGTTGAATTATAGCCCAGCCAGCAATCGAAATTGTCGGCAATAATAAACTCGGTTAAAATGTGCGATAGGAGTGTCGTTATGCAACTAAGTTCAGGAATGGATGCACCGCAATTTCAATTGGCTGATGCCGATATGGAGACTTTTAGCCTTGCAGCTCAACGCGGGAAAAAGAATATTGTTCTATATTTTTATCCGAAAGACGATACTCCGGGTTGCACCATTGAGGCCAATGAATTCAGTGCGCTTGACGATGATTTTGCTGCACTGGATACACAGGTAGTTGGAATTAGCCGGGACGACTGTATAAGCCATGCCTCGTTTCGGGATAAATATGGATTATCAGTATTGTTGTTGGCTGATACAGAATCAGTTGTATGCAAAAAATATGGAGTGCTTTATGACAAGGAAGTAGAAGGTCATAAAAAAGTATCAATACAACGCTCGACTTTCGTGATCGACAAAGCAGGAAAATTGCGTCATGCCCTATACGCAGTACACGCTCATGGTCACGCTGATGAGATACTAAATTTAATAAAGGAAATAAAATGAAGATTGCCAAAGATACAGTGGTTTCACTTAACTACGAATTGATCGACTTGAACGGTGGAGCGGTTCTGGAAAAATCCAATGATCCGATGACTTATGTTCATGGCGGCTATGATGGTATTTTCCCGACGGTTGAAGAAGCGCTACACGGCAAGAATGTTGGCGACAAAGTCTCTGTCGAGATGGAACCGGATGATGCGTTTGGCGAATATGACCACGATTTGGTGCGTGTAGAATCACGCGATATGTTTCCCAAGGATATTGAAGTAGGCATGCAAATTGAGGGTGGCGCGGAAGGGGACGATGATGAAGACTATATGCTTTTCACCGTTGTAGAAATAACAGACAAAGAGGTTACGGTAGACGGCAATCATCCTTTGGCAGGAAAGACTTTGAATTTTAATGCCACTGTGACAGGTGTGCGTGCCGCCACCAAGGAAGAGCTGGATCATGGCCATGTTCATGGCGAGGGTGGACATCACCACTAATTTGTGGCTTGAAGTTTGCTTCAGAACGGTTTCTGATTTTAGAGGTGCACCTTAATCTCTACTTGTTCAGGCCCCTCGCTTCGCTCTCCCCGCCCCTAACAGCCTGTCTGCCTTAACTCGCAACTCATTGATTTACCTCGAAGACCTGCTTGCAGGTTCTTGCACTAATACCTGCATAAGCAGGTGAGTAGTGTGTTCTTGTGCCCTTTGGGGTATATATAAATTCGGAGTGCCGCGATAAGTAAAATATTAAATATAATCAATATGTTACGTTAGATTCCCTGCTAAGTCCGACAAGCTGCTAGTGGCGTGTTTTGGTAGGGTGCGTCACACGCACCATGCACAATACCCCGCTGCTTGCGGCGGGGTGGTTTGTTAAACCAATTGTTTCAGTTGATACAGCGTCTCAAGGGCAGCTTTAGGACTGAGTTCGTCCGGCTGAATATTGCGTAGAGCCTCCATGACAGCATGCTCAGGCTGTTCCAGATTTTCAGGTAACTCTGCTACGGCAGAAAACAAATCCCCCTGCGGATTTTGCATTGCGCTTTGTTGTTCAAGAGCGCGAAGTTGTTTCTTGGCATTTTTGATCACTTCCACCGGCACACCTGCCAGCGCTGCCACTTGCAAGCCGTAACTCTGGCTTGCAGCGCCTTCATTCACGCTATGTAAAAATACAATACTGTGCTGGTGCTCAATGGCTTTGAGATGCACGTTGGCGAGTTGCGCATACTGTTCACTCAGGCGCGTAAGTTCAAAATAATGCGTGGCAAAAAGGGTATAGCTGCGGTTAACTTCCAGCAGATGACGGGCTATGGCATGGGCCAATGCCAGGCCATCAAAAGTGGAAGTGCCGCGTCCGATTTCATCCACCAGAACCAGACTTTTCGCTGTTGCATGGTGCAGGATATTGGCGGCTTCAGTCATTTCCACCATGAAGGTGGAGCGTCCGCTGGCCAGGTCATCCGATGAGCCGATGCGGGTAAATATCTGGTCGATCTCGCCCAGCACTGCTTCTTCGGCGGGGACGAAGCTGCCGCAATGTGCGAGCAAGGTAATCAGTGCCACCTGGCGCATATAGGTGGATTTACCACCCATGTTGGGGCCGGTGATCAGCAGCATCTGCCGCTTGTCGTTGAGCTGGGTATCGTTGGCAATGAATTGCTCTACCTGCGCTTCAACCACCGGATGGCGGCCACCGCGTATGTTAATTACTGCGTCATCACTGAATGTGGGCGCGTTAAATTTGAGGGTTGTAGCCCGTTCTGCAAAGGTGGCGAGCACATCCAGCTCGGCGATGGCGGCAGCAATGCGCTGAATGGGCGCGATGTGAGGGGCAAGCTGGTCAAGCAGCATCTCGTAGAGAAATTTTTCCCGCGTCAATGCGCGATCATTGGCTGACAGCGCCTTGTCCTCGAACGCTTTCAGTTCCGGCGTGATGTAGCGTTCCGCATTTTTCAAAGTCTGGCGGCGGCGATAGTCGTCAGGCACATTGGCGGATTGCGCGTGCGTCACCTCGATGTAAAAGCCGTGTACACGGTTATATTCGACTTTCAGTGTGGGTATGCCGCTGCGCGCACGTTCGCGGGCTTCAAGCTGCAGCAGAAAATCTCCGCAGTTGGTTTGTATGCCGCGCAATTCATCCAGCTCGGCATCGTAGCCATCGGCAATGACTCCGCCATCACGCAGGACACTGGATGGTTCCTCACGCAGTGTGTGTTGCAGTAGTGTAGCCAACGCTTTCTCGGGTAACAGCCCCTCTGCCAATTCGGATACAAGACGTGAAGCGTTATTTCTCAATGCGTCATGTAACTGCGGTAGCAGAGCGAGTGTGTCACGTAGGCCGGACAAGTCGCGTGGACGCGCACTGCGCAGTGCAATGCGTGCGCTGATGCGCTCAATATCCACGTACGGCTTGATTTGATCATGCACCATACGACAGGATTCGGATAAATAAGCAACGGCATCCAGTCTTGCACGCAGGATAGAGCGGTCACGCAACGGGTGGTTCAGCCAGTGGTTGAGCAAGCGGCTGCCCATATTACTGGCGCAGGTATCAAGCAAAGAAAGCAGAGTAGGGGCGGTCTCACCACGCAGGGTTTGGGTGATTTCAAGATTGCGCCGGGTGGCAGCATCCATGCGCACAAAATTGTCGGCGCTGTATACCCTGAGGCTGCGCACATGCGCGATGCTCTGTCCCTGTGTAAGCTTGGCATAGCCCAGCAACGCACCGGCGGCCTCCAAACCCAGAGTGAAATCATCACAGCCAAAACCCGCCAGATCGAGTGTGGAAAACTGCTGGCACAGTCCGCGACGCGCGGTCTCCAGATCAAAGTGCCAGACAGGCAGTGTCTTGATGGCTGTTTTGTACCGCGCTGGCAGCGAGGAATTTTCCGCCAGCAGGATTTCAGACGGTTGCAGGCGCTCAAGTTCTGCGGCAAGATTTTGTGAGTCTGTTTCGCATGTATAAAATTGACCCGAAGCCAAATTCATCCAGGCCATGCCTGCTTTGCCGTGGCGTTCATGCAAGGCCAGCAACAGACTGTCGCGTTTTTCATCCAGCAGGGCGGAGTCAGTCACCGTGCCGGGTGTGACAATGCGCACCACTTTGCGCTCTACCGGCCCTTTGCTGGTTGCGGGGTCGCCGATCTGTTCGCAGATGGCAACCGAAATACCCAGCTTGACCAGCTTGGCCAGATAGGGCTCGGCAGAATGATAAGGGAAACCAGCCATCTTGATCGGCTGGCCATTGGAGGCGCCACGCTGTGTCAGCGTAATGTCGAGCAGTTTGGCAGCTTGCACCGCATCTTCATGAAATAATTCGTAGAAATCCCCCATGCGGTAGAACAGCAGCATGTCCGGATGTTCTGCTTTGATCCGGAGGTATTGCTCCATCATTGGGGTATGAGCGGATGGAGCTGTGATATTTTTGGTAACTATGTTGTTTTTACTCATAAATTTAAATTTTTTGTTTGGGCAGGTGAGCCAGCTTGGCTTATGTAAACCCGTTTAAAAGTAACCCATTGGTAGCCTATTTGCTATAACAGGTGTTGGCGCTGCTTGCATAAATGTCGGTGATTTTTGGTAGAAGTGCCGCTCGCTGGTGCGAATGTCTTGCAGACGGCGTGACAGCTCATCAAAGTAATCGGGAGCCTGCCCCAGATTTTTTAAGCGCTCGTCATCCAGCACAAAACCTTTGATGATGAATTCTTTCAGCTTGTCGCTTGCCCACTGCCGGAAACGCACACCCACCGGACTACGCACGCGATAGCCCAGTGCTAGCACCATGTCGAGATTGTAGTGCGCTACTTCGTAGTGTTTGCCATCGGCGGCAGTTGTTCGGAAAAACCGAACAACTGAATCCTCGACCAATTCACCCTCTTCAAAGATGTGCTTGATATGCTCACTCACGGTGCCTTTGGCCTTGCCAAATCGGTTTGTCAGTTGTTTTTGGCTAAGCCACAAGGTTTCATGTTCCAGCAAGACATTGAGCTTGGTGCGCCCGTCTTCCGCTTGGTAAATTAAAAATTCGCTCATGAAGTTATAGCCGTGCTATGGGCTCGTTTAAGGGGGTGGACAAAATGTCCGCCTGCTTTTTCGCCATTTTCTTTACATCATCAGCTACACTGGGATGGGCTGCCACCTGATGCCAATAACGTATCGCCAGCGGCAACATTTCTTTCCAGACCTCTAACGACGGATTGACGCCAACTTTGGGCATCGGCAACGCATCGGGGATCAGCCCTGATGTGCGTGGCGCTAATGACATGGGCAACATGTCATACACGGGTGCCAGCGTATATTCGGGTTCCGACTTGGTGACGTCATCCACAAAGAACGAGATATTGCCGGGGTGCATATCTGCATTGCCAATCAGCACGCCGAACACGTAAAGCTTTTGCACTTGATGATAGACAGCCTCACTCATTTTTCCAGATTGCACGAGCGCGGCCATAATTTTCGGCCAATCTGTGGCAAGTCCTGTGAATTCATCATCGAGTGCTTTGAGCGAAACAACACCCAATCGGCCACGGTCACCAACGCGATCAAACCGGGGCACTTCCAGAAATAGCTGGGGAGCACCGTCCACGTCGGCACTGAGCAATTCGCTCTCACTACAAATGAGTAACTTGCTCAACACCTGGAAGGCGAGATATTCGCAGATCAACAGGCTGCGCCAACGTTGTGTCGCGGTGTTATCTTGCGGGGCGGTGAATTTCACCATGACGTGAACGGGCTGGCCATCACGCATAATTTCAATGTTGAATTTTGGCTGCTCACCGCCCGCCGAAGAACCGACAATCTCACCAGATAACGCTAGACGAGCGAACTCTGGATACTTTTGCAATCGTTGCTCAGATGACACTGGCTGAAATGCGCCATCCCGTTTTGAAAAAAGGGCGTTGGTTTGAAAGTGCGACGCGGCTTCTTCGCCGACCAGCAGGTTACCCGGCGTATCAAAACCGGCATTGGCTAGGGCGAGTATGGTTTGGTCATCGCTCCAACGTGTAGGATCAGTGGGCAATCCCAATATTGGGCCATGAAATCGGGCATAAGAGCGACCAAGGAATCCCTGGGGACGCATATCTTGTAAGAACCAAGGCAACCCGGAATGGACGTCTGATCTGGCTTCATGATGTTGTTTTGCCCACGTTTCGACCAGATAGCCTTCTGGCATGATGGGATGGAGTAATCCCCATTGTGCCAGTTCGCCTGCGGCGCTAACGCGATAAAGCGGGAAGGTGGTGTGCGAGCCGAGTTTACGACTTAGTGCGTATTGAGTTTGGCGGGCTTTGCCAAATCGGAGAATGGATACGCCAAGCTGATTGATCAAGCGCGAGAGCGTCGGCTGGCTGACATCCAATCTTTCATATAGCGCTCTAGCTGGCTGTGGCCCATCCCTTAGTATTTGAATTATTGTGTCAGAAGCAGCCATTTCGTGATTATGTCGTCGGTATTTTTAATTGATAATGAATAGATATTACATCAATAATCACCGCTTGTATTGTTATTGGATCCGCGCTCTTTGCCAGGCAAGGGGATATCGGATTTGTTCATAGGATAATATTCGCTCGAATATCGCTATTGTCCTATAAATAGAGATTTACTACCTGACCCTCGATCAGCCCAACAATAAATACCTTTGCTACTGTTAAACAGAAAACAGCATTGGTTTTTCTGAGTTTTTCTTGAAGACAATAGGAGCGGCGGCTGCCTGTTTTGGAATTTGACTGGCCACTAATTGATGCAAAGTGACGCTATCAAAATAGGAGGAAATAGTTTTGTTCATTCCCATCCACAGGTCGTGGGTGATGCATTGTTTGTCATTGTTGCAATTGCGCATGCCGTGGCATTGCGAGGCATCGAGGGATTCGTCGACGGCTACGATAATGTCAGACATGGAAATTTTATTGGCCGGGCGGGACAAACAGTAACCACCACCTGGACCGCGCACACTGCCTACGACATCGTGTTTGCGCAGTTTTCCAAACAATTGTTCCAAATAGGATAGAGAAATTTTTTGACGCTCACTGATACTGGCGAGAGTAACTGGCCCGTTTCCGCCACGCATTGCTAGGTCAACCATAGCCGTTACCGCAAAACGTCCTTTGGTGGTCAGTCGCATATCTCTCTCCCTTTAATAATGACGTTCATATTAACAAAAATATTATAAATACTTGAATTAATTAGTCAACTATTTTATTCAGGTAATTTGGATCGAATTTATCGGCTGTTGCACGCTCCTCTTCTACACGCACGCCCAGCTTTTCGAGTTGCTGTAAGATCAACTCAATGCGCTGATCCACCACCATGCTATGTCCGAGCAGGCCGTGTAT